>PNLE01000108.1 GCA_013822855.1 Planctomyces sp. | reverse complement strand
CTCCCCTAAACGTATTCGCTGGGAAATCTGCTTAGATTCAAATGAGCAGAGGGTGTTTGCGACAATCGCAAACACCCTCTGCTCGTTCTGTCTCGTACGAATCACAAATGGAAATGCCGTACCGAAAGCCTCAAGAAATATGCTTGCACGTTTTTCTCAAATGCGGCTGCAAGCATCGCACACAGAGTGCTATTTCAAAATTGGAATACGGGCTAGTACTCGCCGACAACTTCACCACCGGCGCGGGTGTTGATGGCTTTGAAGAGGCCGAGATCGACGTTTTCGGTGAGGAAGCGGACGCGGCCGTCCCCGAAGAGGAAGTGGGCACCGCCGATGTGCGGGCTGCTGAAGTCGTCGAGGTGGGTCAACGGGTGGTTGGGGGTGTGGTCGGCGAGGCCGAGCACGCGGGCGATCGCCTCTTGGCCTTCGGGAACCACCGCACCCCAGGTGCTGAACCACTGCTCATCCGGCTCGGAAGGATCGGGGAGGAGGCTGGTCTTATGCTCGCCGACGCAGACGGTGTTGCTGAGGCCGTCGCTCACATCGCGGAACTTTACATTGGAGTTGTGCCAGAACATGCCGTCGCCCCGCACCTGGTGATCCGGGCCGTTGTCCTCGATGTCGTCCTCCCAGCTGACTGTGCCGTTCGATCCCTGGATGCCGCTGCCGAAGGCGGCCACATAGTTGGCGGTGGCGAGTGTGGCGAGGGTGGTGGCGCCGGTCGCTTCGTCCTTGATCTCCCATGTTTGGGGGCCGCTGTCGGAGGGGCAGCGGAAGGCGGCGAGGGGTGTCCGCAGCAATGAGAGGTTGTTGTTGCCGGTGGTGCTGAGGCAGGAAGCACTGAAGTTGATGCGGTTGTAGAGCGGGCCTTGATCGAGCATCGGGAGAATCATCGCTCCCCAGGCGAAGCCGGAGGCACCGGACTCGGCGTTGGGAATCCGGGTGGCGGGATCGACGCCGATCCAGCCGGAGGGGAGGGCACCATGGGTGTCGTGATAGTTGTGCAGGGCCAGGCCGAGTTGCTTGAGGTTGTTGACGCACTGCGAACGCCGGGCAGCTTCCCGTGCCTGCTGGACGGCGGGGAGGAGGAGTGCGATCAGGATGGCGATGATGGCGATCACCACCAGCAGCTCGATCAAAGTGAAACCGCGGCGGTTGGCGGCCAGGGGCCCGTGAGGAGGGGGAGAAGTCGGCATGAGGAGAACTCTCGTGAAGGAGCGAAAATATGGGATGAGGAGTGGGGTCGGGTGGAGAGCGAAGGATCGCTTCAAGAAGAGATCCGACTTCCTAAGAATACGCTTCGGCCCGCTTAATACAATGGGTTTGCAACAGGTTTTTCTGAACCGCAGCAACTTCATTACTCAATCGATTCAGTGATCTATGAAATGACCGAATGTCTGGCGCTGAGATCTGTTGAGAGGTGGACGCTCCGGGCTGTGCATGTTGAGATGGCGAACGATCGATGTGGGCGTGAAGTGCAGGCAGCACCTCGACTGGTTGAAATTGAGACGCGGACGAGGGTCACTCGGCATGAGTTACGATTTTCCGGCCACCCGGAGCGAGATCACCCGGCGGCAATTGGAGAAACTTTCCCGATTGCTGGGAGCGGTGGAGGTTTCGAATCCCTTCTGGCAGCCGCGATTGGCGGCTGCGGGATGGTCGGCTGGCCGTGTCGCTTTGCTGGAGCCGACGGAGGCAAGTCTGCGGGGGCTGTTGGATCAGCTGCCGATCGTGCGCAAGGCCGAGCTGGCAGCGGATCAGGCCCTGCACCCGCCTTACGGTTCGAATCTCACGTTTCCGGTCGCGAGTTATTCCCGGCTGCATCAGACCTCGGGAACCACGACGGGGCAGCCGATGCGGTGGCTGGATACGCCGGAGTCTTGGGGGTGGATGATGTCGTGCTGGCGGCAGATCTACGCGCTGATGGGGCTGCGACCCGACGACCGGCTGGCGTTCCCCTTCTCCTTTGGGCCGTTCCTGGGTTTCTGGGCGGGGTTCGAGGGGGCGGCGCAGCTGGGGAATCTGTGCATCGCCGCCGGCGGGATGAGCAGTGAGGCACGGCTCAAACTGCTGGCCGACAATCAGGTGACGATCCTGGCTTGCACGCCGACCTACGCGCTGCGGCTGGTGGAGGTGGCCCGGCAGCAGCGGATCGATCTGCGGGAATCTTCCGTGCGGGCGATTCTGGTGGCGGGGGAGCCGGGGGGGAACATCCCCGCCACGCGGGAACTCATGGAATCGTCTTGGAATGCCCGCGTCTTCGACCATTGGGGGATGACGGAGATCGGGCCGCTGGCCAGCGAGACGCGTGGCGACCCGGGCTCGCTCGCAATGCTGGAGACGGAGTGCATCGCGGAAGTGATCGACCCGTCGACCAACCAGCCTGTGGCGGAAGGGGGCCAGGGGGAACTGGTCATCACCAATCTGGGCCGCACGGGTTCTCCGCAGTTGCGGTATGGGACGGGTGACATTGTGTCGCCGTGTTGGCGGGAGGTGGCGGGGGAGCCTCCTTTCCTGCGGCTCCCAGGGGGTGTGTTGGGGCGGACGGACGACATGTGGATCATCCGGGGGAACAACGTCTTTCCATCGAGCCTGGAGGCGATCATCCGGTCTTCTGCGGAAGTGGCGGAGTACCAGCTGGTGGTCGAGGCCCATCGGCAGATGCGGGAGATCACCATTCGCCTGGAGTGCCACGCGGATGTCGCCCCCGCCGCCCGCCAGACCTGTGCGGAAAGCATTCGAAAGACGATCAAGGAACGGCATCACTTCGAGGCCCGGGTGGAGCTGGTCGAGGCGGGGACATTGCCACGGCATGAGATGAAGGCGAAGCGGATTGTGATGCTGGGGGGATAGGTTTGGCCTTCGCCTCAAGAGTGTTCACATGAACCAGCACGCAAAAAATGACGAGACAAACGCTTAAAGGACGAAAAAAACATGATATATGAAAACAACAAGTCTTGCGTGACAGGTTTCGAGTATTTGAATTTCAGAATTTAAAATTCTAAATTAAGAACAAGTCTTGTGACGACGAGCAAGGCGTTAACGACACCGTTAGGAGGTTCCACATGCGACGACTTCTCATTTCCCTATCTATGGTGGGATGCATTTACTTTCTTGGCGAGACTGGTGCTGTCGAGCCGCCACCGGCCCCAGCCACAAAATCGACGTCCGCAGTGGTTCGCAAAGCGGAGGCCGAATTCAAGGAGTCACTTGCCGCTGCGGAACAAGAGTTCTCGCTAAAAGTTCGCCAATGCCAATCTGTTCTAAGGGCAAAGTTGGAGAAGGCCAAGGACGCCGCCACCAAGGCTGGCGCTTTGGATGAAGCGGTCGCCCTTCGGGATCGGATCTCGTTACTGGCGGATTCGACCCAGGCTTCGCAACAGAAAGGTCCGTCACAAGTCCGAGACAAACTGGGGGAAGAAGTGGCGGATTTCGTTTGGACTGGGTCACCCAACTGGGGTCGCTTTGTTTTGAAAGCCGACGGCACAGTCCAGTGCGAAAAGATGCCGGACAAGATAACAAGGTGGGGGCCGATCAATGAGGGGTCAGTCTGCATCACAGAGGGCGATGGGCATGTGAGCGTGCTTGTATTCGATATGGAACGACGATCGGTCAAGGCTTACTATCTCGGTAAACTCGATAAGTCAGGCTGGACGGCGACGCGATCCAATCCAAAGTAGAAAAATGCGTCTTATAGATCTCTCTGCCAGCAGCGAATGCGCAAATTAATCGCGATGTCTGTTAGTCGTGTTGAGTAGAGAGGGTGATCGATGTGCTATGACACTCAATTAAGTGTTGTGGCAAACGTCCTCTGCTGAGCTTGTCGGCAGCAATTGGAGGGTTCGATCGGGCCATTGCCACTGCCGGGTACGATTCGATGAGGAGATGAGGTATGTCGCATGGTACACCCTCAAGATCGATAGTTTTCACCGCAGTCTAGGTGGGAGACTTGTTGTCGCCCAATCTGAGGAAGTACTCGGAGTTCCGCATGCAAGGCCACGCTGAAGCTATGCGGGTACGCACTCCATGATCTGCGGATCGATGAGTTTTGTGGGGATCACTCTTCGCAGGCGCAGCCCTGATTCCGCACAGAGTTTCGCGAACTCATCGAATGTGCGCGAACAGCCCCACGTTGCGGCGTATTCATGCAGGTCGAACAGGCTGCGGACGATCTCACCCGGCGCCATGGCATGATCGACCGAGCCTTCCACGATCAGAAGCTTGGAATGGTCGGCCATCGCCGCGCGGATGTTCGACAGGATCGTGCGGATGCTGTCGTCATCCCAATCGTGAAGCACATGCTTGATTGTATACAGATCCCTGCCAGCCGGAACCTCCTCGAAGAAGTTGCCCGCAAAATGCTCGGCCCGACCGGAGACCCCCTTCCCGCGAAACATCTCGCTTGCGTCGTCGTGGGTTTCCAGCGATCGTAGACCGCCCCGGTGAGATGGGGAGCGGCCCGCAGCATGGCCGAGAGGAATGCGCCGCGACCGCCGCCGACATCCACCACCGTGCGGACTTCGGTGAAGTCATAGCACTTCGCAACGTGATCGACACAAAGTTCGGTCCAGCGGCCGCAGGCAAGATCATGCAGATCGCAGGTGCCCGGCTGCGCGGCCATCACCTCCCAACAAGTCTTGCCATGCACGTACCGCGTCAGTGGTTTTCCGGCCTGGACGGCATCCGGCAATCTTGGCGTCACGGTAACCAGGGTTCGATCCACCAGCTCGACCCAGGTCGCGAAAGGCTGTCGTCCCTGGCTGGTGTATTCGCGACCCATCGGGCCGAGGGAATAGACCTCGCGGGCATCGCGATCCACGAAATGCATGGCCACCAAGGGACGCAGGATGTGAAGCAGCGAGCGCGGGTCGGCCCGCAAGGTGGCTGCGAGTTCGTCCAAAGTCTGTGGGCGTTTCAGTAGAGCTTCGAAGCCACCGAGGCGCACCATGGTGGCGACCGCCGCGAACATGATCGGCATCTGAGACACCAGGAAAGCCATGCTTTCCGAGTTCCAGCTCAAGAAGCGACGAACAAAAAGATGTTGCAACCACTCTCCGGCGCGCGCCAACCAGCCGCGTGATGTCTGCACGATTTCATAAGCGTGTGAGGGCGTGGCCTTGGTAGCCGGTAAGAGCGTGGCAGACATCGCAATTCCGCGTCAAATGAAAACTTCCCAATGATCCGATATGGGTTTGGTTCGCTTCGATTGACGCTACATGGCGTTCCCGACTGCACGCAAGATAGCAATGATTGGTAAGAGGAGAGGAATTTCCGATTTGCTTGCGACTTTGCCGACCTTTCCAGATATACCAAGTCGAGGAATGCAAAAACCACCTGGCTGTATTGGTGGGAATTCCTACATCTACAGCCGAAATGTTTTTTGAGTCGGTGATTCCTATTGAACCGTAGGCCAAGCTGTCACTGGCCCCTCCACGCTTCTGCGCGGCGTCTAGTGCGAATCGCTACTTGAAACTTCGCGTTGAGATACTCAATGCCTGCTTGCCCATATCTGCAAGCATGACACAGCACGCAGGATTCTATTTCAAATGGGGTTGCGGGTTACTTGGTCGAGTAAAAGGCTTTGAGGCGGGGAGATTGGTTGGGGGTGGTGGTGAATTCGAGGATGAGGCGGCTGCCGCCCTCGCCGTAGATCCAGTGTTCGATGGGGCCGCTGGCCATGACGACGCGGGATCTGCGGGGGGGAAGGCCGAGCATGGTTTTCACCTGCTCCATGGTCATTCCTGAAGCCAGTTCGGGGAGTGGTGCGGCCGTGCGGACAGGCATGCCCTCCTGTGGATTGCCGCGAACCCAGCGGTTGCCTTCGAGTCGATATCCCAGGCCCTGGAAGGCCTCTTTCAAGGTGTTGTCCTCGGGGTACTTGAGCCAGCCGTTCTGCAGGAGGGCGATGGCTCCCTGATCGTCGCCATAGACAGCGCGATGGTTTTCGGCCATGCGGACGACACCAGCCCCTCCCTGCGGAATGGCGAGTTCGGCCCGGTGATTCATCCAGGTTCGTTTGGCCTGGGTGGCGACATCGGCCTTCTTCCGGGCATCGAGATCCTTGGCGAAGGAGAGAAGGTCGTCGCGGGTCATGGTGGTGAGGCGGGCCAGGCGGAAGGCGTCGAACTTGTCGAGAAACGACTGGCTTTCGTTGGCGCGTTCGGGGAGTCGCAGCCGCCATTCCTCGGCGAGTTCGACACCATTGCGGCCATCGGGGGTGAGGCGGGTTTCGAGTTCGGCGGCCGTCGCAACGACGAAGAGACGCCGGTGCCAGAGCTTTCGCTCCGCGTCATCCGCCTGGGAGTACTGCGAGAGGACTTCGACCTTTTGAAAGTCGATCGGGACCCAGCGTGTCAGCGGAACTTCGGCACCGGGGAACTGCCGGGCGATACGAGCCGCGGTATTGCCCAGGGAGGTGGCGTCGCGCTGCGGATCACGGAGCATGGTGGTCACCAGCAGCCAAGCCCCTTCGAACTGGAGTTCCATGGCGAAACGTTCGTCAAGTTTGTACTCGCGGGCTTTCTTCGCGAGGGTCTCCAAGCCTTCTGGCGTGCGTGGATTGAGAATGCGGGCTTCGGTTTGCAGGCCGCGGAGGCGGGCGTTGTCGGCGAGGACTTTCAATTCGGCATCGTTGAAGAAGGCAGCGCGGGCGTCGGCCCATTCGGCCAACTCATACCACGGCTGGGCTTCCCCCGCGCGGATCTCGCCAGCCCGCAGGCGATACTTCTCACCATCGCCCGGAATGACCGTCACTTTGGAGACTTCGAACTGGAGCTTATCAGTATCGCGCTCCTTGCGGATCGTTCCCCGGACGATGACGCTCTTGCCGCTGGAGACTTGGCGGGAGTCCTCCTCCTTCATAAGAAACGGAAGGGAGCAACGGGCGAGGCGCATGGAGTTTTTGGAGAGGGAGGTGATCCGGCCTTCGACCGAAACAGGGACATCGACGAGCGTATCCCAGCGATCCTTCAGTTCGTTGAATTTCTCCGTCGTCCAGGCTTCGTCGATGGCGTGGGCCGAGGCCGCGAGGGTGATGCACGCCAGGGCGAGGAGGCCCATCCGGAACAAGCTGGTGGTCATGTGCATCACTCCTTGAGCCCGAGGGATTCCGTCTGATGGCGGAGGACGTCGAGCGTTTCCTTGTGCAGATCCGGATCGGGCGAGTGGAGGCCCAAGGATTCGAGCACTTCATCGTGCACCCAGATTTTGTAGGTGTCGCCCCGCAGGTGGATCCGCAGTTCGGAGTCGTTGCCGGGGAGTTCGATTTCTTCGATTTGACCTGCCAGGATCATGCGGGCCGAGTCATCGCCCGTAGGAAAAAAGGACTTGCCCGAGGAAGGTTCGAGCAGGACCACCGTGGTGCGGCCGGCGACCTGGAGGGGAAGATCGAACTTCCAGCGGTTGGCGACAAGCGACGCGCGGTCACGCTCGGCATAGCTGTCGAAGATGAGCCATTTGCCGGCGTAGTGGCGGCGGACGCTTTCCTTCCACTCGCGGGAGAATTGCTCGCCGCGGAGTTCGGGCAGGCCCTCCTCGAAGGGGGTTTCTACGAGATTGGCGGCGGCGTTGGCTTCGGCGGCGTATTGCCGCACCATCCGGGAGGCATCGGTGTGGATGCCGAGGAGATCGAAGGCTGCGACGGCCTGCTTGAGCTGGGTGTCAGCTTCGTTGAATTCCCCCCGTTTGAGGGCCTCGATGCCGGCTTTGGTGGCGGCGTCGACAAGTTGCCGGGCCGAGGAGATGGCGGCTTGTCTCCAGAGGATCAGGCCAGCGACGGCGAGGACGACAAATGTCGACGCGGTGATGGTGTGCCAGACGCGCCATGACTGGCGAAGGCTATGCAATCGCCGGGCTAGGCGTTCGCTCCAGCGATCCACAAGTGACGGGGTGGGCGGTGGAGCATCCTGCGGCAAGGTGATGGGGATGACGGGGGGCTTGACCTTCCGGCCGATAGCCTTGGAGCCTTTGACAATGGGGGCCTGGGAGCTTACCGGAGGCTTGAGATCGTCCGGGTATTCTTCGCGAGCCGCTGCGGAGCCGTCATCCGGGGACTTCGCGGCCCCATCGGACGGTGGTTTGTAAGGTGTGGTGAGCGGGTAGACATTGAGAGGGAGGACGAAAGCCTTTTGCCCGCACTGTGCACAGGAGACAAACTGATGGGTGGGGAGGCGGTCACCGGAAAGGGTGTTGCCGCAAGGGCAGGTGATCTCGAAGGGCGCGGCGGGGGCGGGTTCTGTCAGCGCGGGCTTCTTCGATGCACCAAACCAGGCCGACATGGAACGCGACTCACTGCGGAGGGTGAAGGAGAAACCTCGGTGGAACAATCCGTCAGCATGTCATCGGGAAGGAGACATCGAGAGCTGTGCGAGGGGGATATCATGCCCTTTCGACAGTGCCATGCCTTTGAACATTATTGAGCCGTCGTCTTGCGGGTTCAATGTCTGATCCGTGAATCGGCAGAATCGGTATAGAAGGAAAAGTCGCCGGTTGAGGGAGGTGAAGGTTGCTTTCGGGCAACATGTCAGCCAGCAGGCTCCGCTGCAAAAGCTATAGGCCTAAGACAGGGGTTGGTGTCGCGAACACGCCCCGAACCGGCCAGACCGAGGAGCCCCAGCGTGACGACCTTGATTGCCCCCATCGCTTTTCAGCCGCAGGAAGTCAATTCCGTCGGAGCCTTCATACTGGTGCCGACCTTGGGCGGGGCTCCCTGGATTCTGCGCCGCGGCCGGCATGTGATCGGCAGTGGCCCGGAAGCGACGCTCCGGCTGGCGAACGAGGGGATCAAGCCGCAGCATTGCCTGCTGATCGTGGGGCCGACCTCCGCGATCGTGAAGTCGTGGGATTCGCGAACATGGATCAACGACGGCCCTGTGAAGGAGGCGACGCTGCGTCCCAATGACCGGCTGACGATCGGCCCGTGGACGTTCCGCTTCCGTGCGGCCACCGCCGACGAGCTGCTGCAGTATGTGCCGCAATCGGAGAAGGAAAGCCAGCATGTGGACGGCGGCGCAACAAATGCGGCCGCTCCATCCACTTCAACAATCATTCGCCAACAGGATCTTCCAGCGGCCGAAAGCGTGGCCGAAGTGGTACCGGTTTCGCGGATCGTGGCTCCCTTCGTCGATGATACGCCTGTTGCGCCGGTGGTGGAGAGCCAACCGGTGATCGCACAGGAGACGAAATCGCGGTTGGAAAATGAATTGCAACGGACGCTGGCTTCGGTCATGGAGCAGCGGCTGCATCTGGAACAGATGACGCTCGATCACACGCAGGTGCGCACCACGGAGAAGGCACGCCTCGCGGAACAGCGGGCGGAGCTGGAGCGTCTGCGGACGCAACTGGTGCGTCGGGAGACGGAAACATCGGTGCGGTTGCAGGCGATCGAGGCGAGCGAAGCGGCTCAGCAGATGCTGCGAAAGGAACTCGAGCGGACGCAGATCTCGCTGCTGCAACGGCAGACGGAACTGGCCGAAGCGGATCGCGCCTGGCGTCAGCAGGTGGCCGAGCGGACAGGTGCGCTGGAGACACGGCAGGGAGAGCTGGAACGCCGGGAGAGTGAACTCGCGGCACGTCTGGCGGAACACGCCGAGCAGCAGATGGCGCTGGACAACTTCCAACAGACATTGGCGCACCGCGAGGCGAAGCTGCGGGATGAGCAGGCTTCGTGGGAGGCGATCTATACGAACAAGCAGGCCGAGTGCGCGGATCTTGATGCGCGATTGGCCCAAGTGGAAACGCGTGCCGAAGAACTGGCACTGCGCGAACAATCGCTCGGTCGGCTGGAGGCGGAGCTTTCGGCGAAGGATTCCGAGCTGTCGCAAGTGCGGGCGGAACTGAGCCGTCGGGAAGAAGAGATCTGCCAAGTGGGTGAAGCGACCGTCGCGGAGAAGGAACTCCTCGCACGGGAGGTGGCTCAGCAGGCGGTTCGTTCCAGTGAACTGGCCGCCAAAGAGGCCGATCTAGGCGAGCGGATCACGGCCATGGAAACCCGCGAGCGGGCCTTGGCCAGCGAGCGTTTGCGGATCGAAGAATTGGCGACATCGACCAGAGCCGCACTGATTGAGGAGCAATCCCAGCAGCAGGCCACGTGGGATCGCTGGGATGAATCGATGCGGCGGACTTCGGCCGAGCTGCGGACCCAGATGGAAGAGCTGGAGCGGGAGCGTGCGGCGATCGAAGAGGCGCAGCGTCTGGCCGCCTCGCGAGAGAATCGACCCGCCGAAACGAGCTGCGACGAGATGCCGGTGGAAGTTGCGGCGGACAGTGTCCTGCAAACCGCGCCCTCAATCGTCGAAGAATCCCCAGTTGTCGAGGCATATGGGGAGAGTGAATCGACAATTGAAGAGCCAAGTCCTGAGGTCGCAGTTGTCGACGAAGTGGTGATGGCGGCTGACGATGTGGCGGCAGCGAATGTGGCACCAGTGAAAGAGGCGCCAGTGGTGTTTCTCGATACGCCGGGGACGGTCGATTGGCTGCCGGTGACACCGGGCGAGTCGTATGTCGCGTCGATCGATCATGCGGAAAGCGCGGCGGCCCACGATGATCAGGATGAACTGCTGGTCGGGCCTCCGGTGGCGGAATACGAGGAAACCGTCGCGACTTGGAGTTCCGGCGAACAGCCAGTTGATGCAGCGGCATTCACCGAGACGGGCCATGACATTGAGGAATATCCCAATCGCTTCAGCATCTATGATGTGATGGAGTCGGTGCCGAGCGGCACATTTTCCGATGCGGCGGTCGAGTCGGTCGATGGGGAGATGCTGGCAGCTGACGTCGAGTCGGAAGCATCGCCCATGGATGTTTCGCCGTTCGCCGATGAAAGCGACGCGACTTCCTTCCCGGCGGCTTCCTTCGACGACTCCCCACTCAATAGTGAAGGGGGATTTGGCGAGCCGTTGGCCAGCCGTCGATTGTGGAACGATGTGGCGGAAGAGGGGGCTGCGGTGGCTGTCAGCCCGCTGGCCACTGCGTCGAAGGAACCTCAGGAAGAGGATCGCGCGGCGAGCCTGCGTGCGGAGTTGGCGCAGTTGTTCGGTATTCAAGATCTGGGGACTGCAAGGGCTCCTGCCGATGAAGCCGCTAGGCCGGAAGAGATTTTCGGGCCGGTGAGTGAAAACGACGAGGATACGGAAGTCGCCCAGAGCGAGACGGCTTCGGAGAGTGTGAGCGACTCGAACGTGTCGCTGGAAACTGCCAGAGCGGTGTCGGCCAGCGCGGTGAACTCAGCAACGGAGCCAGCGGCTGTGGAGGTTTCGACGGTCACAGAGGCGTCATCGGTTGCGAGTCATTCCGTGGCACCAGTGGCCGCCGAGGAAGAGGAAGATTCGGTCGCCTCCTACATGGCACGATTGCTGGGGCGGTATGGCCAGCGGTCTTCGGGAACGGAAGAGGCTGCGGCCAGGCCAGTTCGCGAAGCCGCCCTGCCCGTCGCACCCGCGAAGGGGTATGTGGCCGAGGCTCCTCTCCCTAACGAAGAGCCGGTGGCGTGGAGCAATGAACCCCGGCACAAAGTCGACAAGAACGAGTTCCGCGCCCATATGGAATCGATGCGTCAGGTGGCGAATGTCTCGGCTCGCAAGGCGGTGAAGAGCAGCCATTGGAAGCGTTCGCGGATGCAGGTGATGGTGCGGGGCCTACTAGCCGCCGCCGCCCTGGCGACGGGGAGCGTGCTGCTGCTGGGGAAGTTCGCCAATGGCCGACCGCAGTTGATGCAGGGGTTGGTCGTGACCGTGGTGGGGATCTACCTGCTGTTCGACACGGTGCGATCATTCCGGCGGATCCAGAATTCCGTGCGGCTGCAAGCGGCCCTGGCGGATTCGGCACATCTTGAAGCTGTTGCGGAAGGGGCGGGCGCCGAGGCTGTGACGGCGTAAGCCGTGTGATACGCATCGCCACATGTCGTGGTGCGTGGGTAGCCATGTCGGGTGGGTTAAGGCTTTGCGTAACCCACCTTCGGCTTTTGCTTTCGACGAAAACGATGGATACCATTTCCGAGGGCGTCCATCACGATCAATGATTTCGTCGGCTTTGGATGGACTTCTGCCGCCCCATCAAGTGGGGCTTTGCCCGGCCGAGATGGTGGGTTGCGCAAAGCCTTAACTCACCCTACGCGGATCGATGTAGTCTTGCACAGAGAAAGTGAATCAAATGTTAGACGAGTTGATTTCTCTGATCTCTCCACCGCAAGCTCCTCTTTACAGCCAGGGAGACTGGCAGAAAGTTGAAAAGGATCTCGGCGTTGTCCTTCCGGCTGATTATAAGGAACTCATCTCTGTTTATGGCGCAGGCACATTTAATTCTGGAAGTGATGATGCTGGGCTTCAGATTTTCAGTTATCTGTCCCCTTGGGGCGCCAAGGATCAAGGCGCGGGTATGAGTGAATTATTGAAGTCTATGCTCACCAGCTTTTCCGGTAACGATGATTATAAGCCGCCTGCTTCCTTCTATCCTGACCTGCCTGGCCTCCTGCATTTTGGCACATATTTAGAGCGTGATGAGCTTCTATGGTTGGTGCCTGCGTCGGGCGCTCCCCATGGCATCGTCTGGTTTGCCCTGGAGGAGGGATTCATCACTCTTCCAGGAATCGGCGTGACAGAGTTGTTGTTATCGATCATCCGTGGCAACAGCATCTTGCATCAGCGGAAGGTGATTCAAGATTCGCAGCCGGGAGCACCGTACTGGTTCAACCCCGGGAGTTGATCAAGAAGACCCTGGCTTGGAAATGGAAGAAGCCATGTAGCGCAAGCCGCCTTCGGCTTCCCTTTACATGACTTCGTCGGCATTGGGTTGACATCTGCCGCCCCATTAAGTGGGTCTTCGCTAGTCCGAGATGGTGGTTTTCGTAGAGCTTTAACCCACCCTATGCGACAACTACGCGGCTTAACTCACGCTACCCGGTTGAAAGGATGGCGAGCGGGGCTGGTGCATTCCGGAGACTTCATGCGCCCTGCTTGAGAGTGGCATGGTCGGGCTGGTCAGCTGGCTTCGCGGTAGCGGAGGGAGGGCTTTTCGATGGTGACGATCGTGTTGGCCGGGACGCTGTGGGAGAGCGAGACGCTGGAACCGATGACGGCGTGGGCACCGATTACCGTCTCACCGCCGAGGATGGTCGCGTTGGCGTAGACGACCACATGGTCTTCGATCGTGGGATGCCGCTTGTGCCTTCGCAGGAGGTTGCCGTTCTCATCCTTGGGGAAGCTGAGCGCGCCGAGGGTCACGCCCTGGTAGAGCTTGACGTGGTTGGCGATCTCGCAGGTTTCACCGATGACGACGCCGGTGCCGTGATCGATGAAGAAGGAGTGGCCGATGGTGGCGCCGGGGTGGATGTCGATGCCGGTCTGCCCGTGGGCCCATTCGGTGAGCATGCGGGGGATGAGGGGGACATCGAGCAGGTAGAGTTCATGGGCGAAGCGGTAGATCGTCACCGCATGCAGGCCGGGATAGCAGAAGATGATCTCATCGAGGCTGCCGGCGGCGGGATCGCCGTCGAAGGCGGCCTGGACATCGAGGGCCAGGATCCGGCGGAGACGCGGCATCGATTCGAGGAGCGAGATCGCCTTGACCTGGGCTTCCGCCTCGAAATCGTGGCTGGTTTCTTCGGCGCAGGTGACGCCGTGCTGCCTGCGGTAATCGTGCCGGAGGGCGCGGGCGACCTGCTGGGTGAGGCGATCGTGGAGGCTGTCGACGAGGTCGCCCACGTGGTACATGACGTTGCCCATGTGCAGATTCTGCCGCCGACGATAGCCGGGGAAGAGGATCTCCTGGACATCCTGCGCGATTTCGATGACAGCTTCGGTGCTGGGAAGGGGACAGTGGCCCAGATGATGGGTGGTGGCAAAGTCGCGATAGGACTCGACGATGCGATCGGTGATCTCTGGAAGCTGATCTTTGAGCCGCAGATCCGTGGCCATGTGCATATCCCGATCAAGTCATGAATCAACGAAGCCGACGCCGCCCAGGGCTGGCCGGTTCGCTTCGGGCCGTTGAATCCGCTCGGAAAAGTCCGAAGGGATGGGATGATCTTCCCGACAGGGGATCATCGGGGAGATTCGACAGGATATTCTCCGCAACGTGAAAAAATCCCGCCAGCCCTACAAGAGTTGCCAGCGGGGAAGTTTCCGTAAAAGGCAGACCCCGCATTTTCTGCCTGAAAGTTTGACATCGGCGGGTCCTTAAACGCCAGATGATTCGCGGCAAACTTATTCCATGACGGTGGTTACGGCGATTTCCAGCCGGATGGCCGCATTCTCACACCGGCGGGGGAAGGTCGATGAACCTCCTGTGTCGCTCGATCAGGGGCTTCCGCTGCGCGGTGCGCACCCGGCACCCCGATGCCAGTTTGCTTAATGAAATGACTTCGAGCTGTATGAGATTGGTCGTACGATATGGCGTATCCACATGAGCGCGACACAGAGCGCGACACCCAGGTTGATGTCAGCTATCGGGCCGACACGGCTTCGACTCAGCCTGCGGGGGAACCCCATTTCGTAATTGAGCCGTTGTCGGCTGGAATGCGGGACTTCTCGACGGGAGATCGGGAAGCCGAGTACGAAGCGCAGCAGCAGGTCTTTTTCGCGGAGCTGGAGCGTTACTCGCTGCGGCCCCTGGCCGTGCTGCCCGCCTTCCGTTTGATCCGCCAGATGGCTCCGGGCGAATCGCTGTTTGAGAAACTGGCGGCGGGACGGCAGCTCCTGCGGATCTGGTCGCAACGTGAAGAGTGGTGCCGGGAACTGTTGAAGGCCACCCGTCATTCCACCCGCCGGTTCATCGAGACCGGTGAAGAGGTGGTGCGGGAGATGGCGGCGACGCCGGTGGTGGGTTCGTTGCCGCTGAATCTGCTGAACAGTGTGCATGTCGATGTGGGGTTGCTCCAGCGGTTCACGCGCGAGGGATCGGCAGCGCATATGCTGCTGGAGGGGCTGGTTCGGGCCCAACTTTCGTTCGAGGTGGCGCGACGGGGGAATGATCTCACGCGGCGCGATCAGCACCAGCAGGCCCTCTCGTTCCTGCTGTGCGACTGGTCGCTGCTGGCGCTGCATGGGGGGCTGCAGAAGATCCCGGCGAAGGGATGGAGTGAGTACCAAAGGCGGCATGCCCAGATCAGTGCGGCCATGTTGGTCTCGGCTGAGGAAGTCACCCCGCGGATGCGTTCGTGGATCAGTGGACATCACACCGCCGGGCAAAGTGCCAGTGAGTCGTTGATTCGAAGCGATGCCGCTTCGACGAATGGTTCCATCTCTACTTCATCGCTCGCTGGGCCGGGCTTTGATCGATTCTTCGCGCTGATGCGAATTTGCGAAACGACATTTCAAGCTGCCAATAAGACGTTCGACCGCAATCCCTGGCGGGAGGGAATTCGCGGGGCGTGGAAGGAAGTTCTTCGTGGGCGGCTCTCTCGGGACATCGTGCGGATGATCGCCAGTCATCTGGCGCCGGAACTGTTGGGCGAACTGCGGACGATATCGCTGGAGGGTCGCCACTTCCGAGTCGATGCCGGTCAGCGGGGAGCGGCACTTCTGGCGGGGCCGCACTGGTTGAGCCGCAAGGCGCTGGCCCGCCGACATGCCGGGTTGGATGCGATGCGGAAGTGGAAACGGCAGTCTTCCGTCGTGCGGGAGGCTGGTCGTTCATGAGTGGCGATCATCCTCGCGAATCTTCAGGCGAACCTGCGGGAGAATACTGGGCGGAGGCGTCGCGCCCGTTGGCGAGCCTCGCCTTTGTGGTGCCACTGCTGGCGATCTACGAGTGGGGGGTGATGTCGGTCAGCCAGTACCCGCAGCAAACCCACCTGCATCAAACACTGCGGAACGGGGTCGATTACTGGCTGCGGGCGCAGCTGTCGTGGCTGGGATTCGGGTACGACTGGTGCGTGCCCATGCTGCTCGTCGCCACATTGGTCGGTTTGCAGATCCTTTCGCGGCAACGATGGAGCGTGAGATTTTCGGTGCTGTGGGGGATGGCGGCCGAGGCGGCGGTCTTCGCGGCACTGCTGATCATCGTTGGGCAAATGCTGCCGTGGACTTCGGCGAACATTCCGCCGGGAAGTGGAAACGTGGAGTTCCTTAGGCCGGCGGAGTTGCTTCACTCGCGTGACGGACTCCTGCTTTCCGAAGCAGCAGCGGGGAACATCTCGGGGAAGATCGCGACTCCCTCGGCCGATGCGTGGCCCCATCCTGCGCCCAGGCTGCATTGGGTCACTTGCCTGGGAGCGGGCATCTACGAAGAATTCGTGTTCCGGTTGTGCCTAGTGCCGCTCATCTATGCGGCAGTGCGGCTGTTGGGACTGCCGCGGGAGATATCGCTTCTGGTGGCGGTGACGACGAGCGGATTGTTGTTTGCGGCCGCGCACTATCTGCAGGTCGATGTGGAAACGAATCGACTCTCGCTGGTGGGGACGTTTGACTACATCACGCGGCACAAGGAGGTTTGGTCGGCGTTCGGCTTTCGATTTCTGGCAGGATGCCTGTTCGGCAGCCTGCTGATGATCCGAGGCTTCGGCATCGCAGCCGGGTGCCACATGATCTACGACCTGTTCGTGGGCTTCTGGATGGTGTGATGGCGGTTGCCATCGAAACACATGCTGATTATCCCGCAGGAATCTCAGTTGCAGCAATCCATCGTCCCGACGCCTGCCAATGCTGGTTGAGCGTACTGGGATTGGCCGTAGTAGACGTAAGGGGCGTAGTCGCCGGAGAAGGTGTTGGCGGGAATCAGTGCGGCTCCACCGACCGGGACACCGTA
>PNLE01000107.1 GCA_013822855.1 Planctomyces sp. | reverse complement strand
CGAACTCCGTGACGCCAACGACGAACTCACGCACCAAATCGAAGAGCGGAGTCTCGCCCAGGACAATTCGCGACGATTGTTGATGCAACTCGCTCATGCCAACCGGGTCACCAGTCTGGGCCAATTGGCCACGGGAATCGCGCACGAGATCAACCAGCCGCTGGGTGCCATCGCCGCTTATTCCGAAGCGCTTCCCCTCGTCCTTCAAAACCCGGATCGGCATCCTGATGAAGCATCGCGGATCGCAAGCCGAATCCGCGATGCCGCGTTGAGGGCCGGTGTGATCGTGAGCCGCATGCGCTCATTTCTTCGCACATCCAGAAGTGAAATGCGGTCGCTCTCGATCAATCCGCTGATCGAAGAGGTTCTCGCTCTGTGTGCCAACGAACTGTCTGAGCTACGTATCGAAGTGGTACGAAATAGAGACGATTCCGACGGCTTCCATGTCCAAGTCGATCCCGTCCAGATTCAGCAGGTTCTGATGAATTTGATCCGAAATGCGATCCAGGCTATGAGCGGAGTCACCAATCGCCCCCGACGGCTGACAATCAGCTCCCCGAGGGAAGAAGGGCAGCTTGTCATCCTCGTCGAGGATACAGGCCCAGGATTCAGCGACGAACGGCTTTTGGAAGGGCCATTCCCCTTTCATACCACGAAATCCGACGGCCTCGGCATGGGCTTGTCGATCAGTCAATCTCTCATTCATTCCCATTCCGGAGAACTGACCATTGAAAACAGTCCCTCCGGCGGTGCGCGTGTCAGCTTCACATTGGCGATTATCCATGACACCTGTCTCAATGACGTCACCCACGATCTTTGTTGTTGACGACGACGATGATCTGCGCGATTCCGTCGTGACGTTGCTCCATGCGGCGGGCTACGCCGTCCGTGGTTTCGTGGATGCGGAGGACTTCGCCTCGAAGTACGAGAAGGGGCAGCGCGGCTGCCTGTTGTTGGATGTCCGCATGCCCAGAACGGGGGGGCTGGAGCTCTATCAAGAACTCCTGACGCAGGACAAGCGGCTCCCGGTGATCTTCATGACGGCCCACGCCAATGTGGAGATGGCGGTGAATGCCATGAAGTCGGGGGCGATCGAATTCCTGGAGAAACCCTTCACCGCCTCGCGCTTGATGGATCTCGTTTCCCGCGCCCTCGAAATCGACGCAACGTGGCGGGCGGGGGAATCACGATTCGAGCGGCTCGATACCGCCATCCAGGAATTGAGCGCCACCGATGTCGAAACGCTGGATCTGATCCTGCTGGGGGAAAGCAACAAGGCGATGGCCGCCAAGCTCTTTATTTCCGAAAGAGCGATTGAACTGCGTCGTCAACGCCTGATGAGAAGACTCAGTGTCCAAAGTCTGGCGGAACTCCTCGAACTCACCATCACCCATCGAGTTTTGACCGAGATCCGCCAACTGAACCGCATCAGCTCCTCTGGAAGGCATTAGTTGATTTGCAGTATTGGTAATAGGTCTTGCCGGTGGTGAGTTTTAGCAGATTTAGTCATGCTTATTGGTGGGGTATGCGTACGGATGTCGCGCTGAGACGCGGCTCGTATCCAAAGATAGTTCCACTCTTCACCGAATGAATTGGAGACGTTGATGCATGCGCATAGAGCTTGTTCTGTTCAACTCTATTTAGGTATTGACCGGCATGCGCACTGACATTTGTTGCGATCTCTGTTGACGCTGGGAAATTCCTGCGGTCATCTCGACATCTTTGTCACGCATTCATCAATCGCTGCGGCGAGAGGATCGCTGATCAAATCCGTCAGAGACTTTTTGCCAGGATTGACATCGGTATTGAAAACCACGGCCCAGTTCAATCCGTTCCAGCCATGAACGACCATTGATCCGGTTCCGGCGATCCGCCCCGCATGCCGGGCAGTCCACTTCTCAGGCCTGTCTGCCGGACGGACACTCCAGCCGCAGCCGTAGTAGAATGGCCTCGGCTCCCCGCCTTCCTGGTAACCCGCCAAGCCGGTGGGGCGTTTCCACATCTCCTCAATGCCTCGAGAACCGAGGATCGGACACTGTCCGGGATCGTCGAATGCCGAGGAGAACTTGACAAGGTCGATCGCCGATGTGATCCAACCACCATGAGCTTCGAAGGCTTCGAAGTTCTCCGCACCATACTGCAAAGGAGCGGACTGCCCCACGATGGGGGGAGTCACCGAGGAACCGGTGACCGGCTTTGGAAGATAATATTTGACCTCTCCCGGGAAGCGGTTTTCGATCAAAGCCTTCCCGAGCCGCGGACCGGTCAACCCTAGCGGACCAAACACCCGCTCTTTGACATATTGCTCGTAGTCCTTCTTCGTTACCGACTCCATAATGCGTCCCAAGACTAGATAGCCCAGATTTGAATAGGCGTAACGCTCGCCAGGGTCAAAATCGAGTGGCTGGCGTATCGCGTAACTCACGACATCCCCCGGCCCCACGGGAAAGGAGATTCCAAGTACTTTTGCAATCTCCGCCGGGCGGGTTACGGGATCGCTGGATTTGGCCCGGTCCCACCCACCGGTATGTTGCAGGCAGTGTCGAACCGTGACCTGACTCCAGCGTGGGTCGGTTATTTTCGCCGTGTCGTCCTTGTTCAAATAGTCCACAACATGATCGTCCATGGAGAGCTTCCCCTCCTCGATCAACTGCAGGATCGCGACGCTCGTGAAGGGTTTCGAAAGGCTGGCCACGCGAAATAAGGCTTCCGGTTCCACGGGGATCTTGTTGTCGATATCGGCGTATCCAAATCCGCGCGAGTAGACCACCATTCCGTTGTTGCAGACAGCGAGGGCGGCTCCGGGAACGCGATGCTTGGCGATGAACGACGCCATTAGCCCATCGATCGCTTCGAATCCCGGGACGGCTTCACCGGATATTGGAGCCATCGACGCTTCCTGGTGTGCCCGTAGGCTCCGGCAACGGATAACGACCCCACCGACGGCGGAGGTCAAGAAAAGGCGACGTGTTAGATTTGGCATGGTGGGGATAGTCATCAGGGATTCTCGCATGGGTATCCTGCCGAAAATTCACGATCCGTCAATTCCCATCGCGGGAATGATCCTGAGAGACTACGAAAGTTACTCTACATCCAACCAAGAAACCGGCCCTGTTCACTCGTCCTGCATCCGTCGAATTCGAACCCGTGACACCCGGCGATTCCAGCACCTTCCCTAAGGATCGCCTGTCCGAGGATCACACCGATCAAAGCCCACGCCAGAAGGAGTGGTCAGGCGCCGACCACGCATTTGTCCGGTCTTGTCTTGTTGAGAAACGCATCTGGTTCGTGGGTCAGAGTCACACCACATCCGTTCTCGCAAGGATAGATCACCTTGCCTTTTTCGACCCGCACACCCCTGGCGATATCATCCTTGAGGAGCAGCGCGCCATCCGTATCGGCGTAGTCCAGCAGCGGCAGCAATTGGGTGATGGCGGAGATACCCACCGTTGTTTCCGTCATGCAGCCGATCATGATCTTCAGTCCCAGTTCGCGGGCCTGAAGCGCCATTCTACGGCCCGGAGTGAGTCCCCCGCATTTGCTCAACTTGATGTTGATTCCATGAAAATAGCCGACGCATCGGAGGACATCCTCCTCGAGAACGCAGCTTTCGTCGGCGATGATCGGCAACTCGGATTCAAGATACACACGCTTGGAATCCTCCCACTGGTGCGCCTTGAGTGGCTGCTCGATGTATTCCACTCCCAACCCTTTCATCGCCCGAGAGTTTTGAATCGTCTCGGCGGCGGTCCAGGCCGTGTTCGCATCCACGCGGAAAACCGCGTCGGTGTGCTTGCGGAGTTCGCGGACGATGTTGATATCGTCCTTTGTCCCCAACTTGATCTTGTAGATCGGCCAGCCCGGGAACTGCTTAAGCCTTTCCACCATGGTTTCAACGGGATCGATGCCGATGGTGTAATCGCTGAAAGGGGCCTTTTCGGGCGAAAGGCCCCACAGCCGATGAACCGGCTCACCGAGTCGCTTGCCCCACAGATCGTGAGCCGCCTGATCGACGGCACACAAGCCGAACGAACAGCCTGCCAACGGCTTCTTCAGATTCTCCCAAAGTTCCTCAGGCCGTTCCCACGGGGTTCCTTCGATTAGCCCGCGAACCTCTTCCAGACGACGGCGGACAGCGGGGGTGCTGACATTGAAATAGAAGTTGTCTGGCGCCTCGCCGTAGCCACCGAACTCACCATCCCGGAGTTCGACTATCAAGGTTGTTTGGATCTCGTCGGTGCCATGAGAGGTTGTGAATGGATTCCTCAGTTGCAGGCGGTATTCACGGAGCGTCATTTTCATCGTGGTTCATCCCGGTGTGGTTGAAAAACTATGAGGCGTGAAACGTATCGATCAATTCGCAATCAGCGCAAATACGCCTTGCCGGACACCTGTGGAGAAGCAGGCGCGGTTCGAGCGGCGGTGCCAATCCATGCCTCGGGCATCGCACCAGGCGCCGTGTCAATCGCTGTATCAGGCAAGTTATCAGGCGCTGTGCGGCAACTGCCTGAGCACCTCGGTCACAGCCACCCCAACTGCCGTGCCGACGGCGTAACCCCACAGACCAATCAACAAGCCGGTTGTGGCCAGGCGATTCCAACCCATCGAGACGGCCATGGCCGCAGCGGTGGGAGGTCCGCCCAGAGAGGCGTTGCATGCCAGCAGCAGTTCCTCAAGATTCATCCGCAGCAGCTTTCCAACTGCCAGCGTGAGTACCAGGTTCACAGCGGCGATGATCAGGCAGAGCGCGAACATGACGGGGACATTCAAGATCACCGACATGAAGTCGCACGGGATGCCGATCGAGAACAGGAATAGAAACAGCAGATAGCCGCCGAGTTCATCGGTTCCGGTGAGTTGCTTGAGTTGATCGGCGAAGATCGTCGCGACCGTGATGGACAGGAGGGTGATCCAGACGAACTTGCTTGAGGCCAGTGAACCACAGATTTGCAGGATCAGCCGAGCGGCGGGGGATGCGGTCTCTCCATCGAGTAGCGAAAACTGGTGCCCCACACCCTGAGCAATGAAATTCGAGGTTGCGGCGAGGGTGCCCGCAATCGCAATCGAAATGGCAAGATCGGAAAGCGAGACACTTCTGGCTGGCCGGTTGCTATTCGCTTCCTCGGGCGGGGCTTCATCGACGGTCTTCAAAGAATGGGGATGCGGGAAGTGACGGCGCATCCAAGGGAGCGACGCCAGCCGGAACATCACTAGGAAGGCCGCCGCCATCACGAAGTTGTCGGCCACCAGCAATGAACTCGTCAGCCCATCGTCGATGTTGTAGATCTCCTTGACGGCCACGAAATTGACCCCGCCTCCCGCATAACTCGCGGCCATCAGACCGGCGATCTCCGGTAGTCGAGAGGAAAACGACGGCGTGACTTGGGAGGTCGCCAATTGACCCACTGATGAAGATTCTGCTCTATCGGGAGCGTTCCAGTCGTGCAGAACCAGTCCGGCGGCGAGCGCGCCGATCGCCGTCGCCGTAACGGCGATCTGCATGGCGATGAAGGCCATCCGGGAAGTCCGGACAATGTCGAGCAGGCTGGCCCGAAACAACAGCAGCGAGACGGCGATCGGGACAAGATAATCAGAAATCACATCGTAGGTCGGACTCGCCATCGGCAGGACACCCAGGTTCGACAGCAGCATAGCGATGAACAGGGCGAGCACCGGACCACTCAATCGGGCGGCCCAGCGATACGTTTTGTCGAGATAAATGCTGAGGGCGACACCGACGAGAATCACCGCCCATAACCCCCAAGCATTGTCCGGCGAGATCAGACTGGCTGGGTTTGTAGCCAACACCGGCGTCAACATTTCGGTTCATTTCGTATTGCGGGAAATTCGAAGGCCATACCTGTCGTGCTGCGAGGTCCCCCACGAGCCATGCGAAAGGGGTCAGGTGTTGGATCAAGGCCGGATCCGCCGGAGTGGGAAATTCGCCATCAGGACGGAGTGCACCGTTCCGTCGGCATTCTCTTGGAAGATCAGTTGCTCATCGTCGTAAAGCCCCGCCGGAAGTCGGAATACCACGCGATTCATCGGTGTCAATCGATAGTCCATCTCGTTCTCTGTCATTGCGTAAAGATGTCCATGGCGGATCGAGACGATCAGTGGAATGAACTCGGGGCCGTAGATACCGACGAACTTGGACCAAGCGGCGGGGGGTTCCGGCAGCTTTTCCGAGGGGTCGAGTTTGGAAAACTTCTGCCGCAGTGCCGTGCAACTTGCGATCTTGCCTTCGCCATCCAGCTCAAAGGTGATCGGCGATTCGTGGACGAACCGGCCATTAGCGACGAACGTCAACGGGCCAGTGGCCCGCAGTGTCATCGGCTGACCGGAGATCACGGCCTGCAGGCTCCCCTCCTGCAATATGAACTCCGCCCAATATCCCGGGGATTCATATTCGCCCACCAGGTCTTCAAGCGAAGTCTGCATGGCGGGGGCAGCGACCGGCGGCCTGTTTGAGGACTGGACCGGGAACACTTCGGGCTTGATCATCTCGGGTCGCCGGGTGGCCACTGTATCCAATGCGGCAGCCATCAATCGCTGGACGGGACCGATGGCAATGTCTTCATTGGCGAGGACCACGGCGCCGATCTTCCGCGAGGGGATCGCCACCAGGCTGGAGGTGAAGCCGTAAACGGCCCCCATGTGCATCACCGTGGGCTCCTCACGATACTTGCCCAAGGCGAATCCCAACCCGAAAGTGCGGTTTTCGTTTCCGCCCTGAGGACGGTACATCTCCACCATGGTTTCCGGCTTCAGTATCGTTTCCTGGCCGCAGCTTCCCTGATTGATCAGAAAAGTGACGAATCGGCCCAGGTCTTCCACCGTGGTGTAGAGATTGCCCGCCGGTACGGTGCCCAACTCGAACTGAGGTGCGCGAATCCGGGTAAATGTTCCGTCCGGTTGCGCAACTCGCATGTACCCAGCCGACATGTTTGTCGCCAGTGGTTCGGTGAGCGCCCATCCGGAACTCTGCATGCCAACCACATCGAAAATGTGCTTCTGAGTGAAAGCTCCAAACGTCTCGCCGGAGACCTTCTCAATGGTTTGGCCGACGATTGAAGGCCCGACGTTGGAGTATCGCGTCTTGGCATTGGGCGCACTGGCGAGAACACAATCCGAGAGGCTGGCCAACGTCTGATCGAGCGTTGGCTGCTGATCGTCGAAGTACCCCCCGACGGGTGCCTCCCGCACCATGCCGGAACGATGACACATCAATTGGCGAAGAGTGATGGCGGGGGAGTTATCAAACGGATCGCAGATTCGAAACCCCGGATTGTATTTCTCGAGGGGAGCATCCAGATCCACGGGCACCAATTCCCCCAGTCTCATGGCCGCGACGGCGGTGAAGAGCTTCGAGATCGATCCCGCCCGGTAAACCGTTTGCGAAGTTGCGGCAATCTTGGCGTCCGTATCCGCGAAGCCAAACCCCTTCGCGTAAACAATTTGATCGTTATCGATCAGAGCGATCGATACGCCACTCAAAATTCCACGGCCAAGTTCTTGTTCCACCAAGGCTTCAAACTTCGTCTGCGCTTCGATCCACGATGTTCCATCCGCGGGTTGGGCCACGTTGGTACTCAAGGTGACAAGGCCGATCACAATCAGGGGAACAAGCCAACGATGAACGTGTGTCATAATTCCGATTCAGATTCAATAGGTGAAATAGGAGGATCCGTCGCGGATCATCAAGTGAGGGGCCGTTCCTGAAGGAGTGATCCAAATTCCCAAACAAGCTGCTGAATCATCGTGTCCGTATGGGCAGCCGAGACGGCGATGCGGAGATTTCCTTCGGGGCCGACACCGCTGTAGCGCTGGGCGTAAGCGATGATAATGCCGCGTCCTCGTAGCATGCCTTGGATCCACTGCATGTATTCCCGATTCCCGATTTCGATGCTGAAGAATGGAACTGGCGTCTCCTCCACGGAAAAACCAAGCTGCCGGAATCCTCGGCGGAGCATGCGTGTGTTATCCACCATTCGCTGGCGGATCTGGGTATCGATCATCACCAGCCGCAGCCCTGCCGCCGTCCCCATGGCCACCGGGGCCCCCGGAGAACTCGCGGCGTTGGAACAGGCCGACGACGATCTGACCCGCGATATCCAGTCGCGGGAACCCGCGATGATACCTCCGCTCCCTCCGATCGCCTTGCTGAGGGTTCCGCTGCTGTACAGACGCGGTCCCGATCCCAGAAGGGGCTGGCCCGGATCTTGATTGATATGTCGAAATGAGATTCCGAAATGGGCGAAGGTCCCCAATCCGTCACCCAGGACTCCCACGGAATGGGCATCGTCCACGACCAAGATCGCGCCGGGAAGATCCCGTATGACCTTTCGGTACTCGTCGATCGGCGCGATCCGCCCGCTGGATGCGAAAACCCCGTCGCTGATGACCAGAGGCCTTTCACCGGAACTCAGGTGCCGCAGCAGGGCGTCACCCAGTCCGCGAACACTTCGGTGGGGAAACGAAAATGATGGTTTCCCGGAAATCTGGATCGCATCGAGGATGCTGGAGTGTGATTGCTCGTCGAAGAAAATCGAATCGAAGTGCGGCTTCAAGGCACCCAGGACGAGCTGGTTCCCCCAGTATCCCGAGACATAATAAAAAGCGGCTTCCGAGCCAAAGTACTGTGACGCGAGATGCTCCACCTGCAGCAGTGGCGGGCTGGTGCCGTATCCTCCCCGAGCGGTGGCAGTGTGGACCCCATAGCGACGCAACCCTTCGCAGCCGGCTTCAATCACTTCGGGATGACCCTGCAGTGCCAGATAGGCCGTGCCAGCAAAATAGAGATAGCGTTCGCCATCGATGGAGACTTCGGCACCTGGAGGGGACTCCAGGATGCCGGTCCAACTGTCTTTTTCCGCGTTCGTCGTAGGCATGCCGATGCGAGTTTCCTGGTGGGCGTTCCGATTGGTCTTCAACTCTCCATTCAAGGAGAGTCATCCCGCAAGCGATGCCGCCTGTGCGGCTACTTCCGTTTCACGACAAATCCGGCATCCACCCAATCGGCGGAATCGGAATTGATCCCATCTCCACCGTCTGTGACGACCAGTCGCAATGTTCGGGGCGAAGTGCCGCCGGGCAGGGCTGCGGGAATCGCGATCTCGAAATTCCAGGGTGGATCTCCCGCACGCAGGAGGGGAGACGATTGGATGAGAAGACCATCCAGCCAGACTTGCGCTACGATACTCGACCGCCAACTGGCCCGATCATCCGGCCCCACCCGTCCGACGAACTTCTTGTACTCCGGCTTCAACGTGTAGCTGACCGTAGAGCTGGCATGCACCCCGAGCCCGTGCTCGAACCGGTCGCCGTTGATCATGAGCGGCGATCCCCCATCCCGGGTTCCCACCTCGAATTTTCCGTATCCGACCGTGGCTTCCACCGGTTTGAGGCTATCCAGCCAGACATCGGCCCGAGGCGGCACGGGATTCGCCTTCACCGGCCGCTTACCGGAAGATTTCCTGTCAACTGCCCCCTCCGCCAAGCGGCGGTGAGTCTGGAGGATCAGGAACTTCATCACGGTATCGAGCGCTTCGTCCGCACGTGGTTCGCCGGCCGCATTGGTGCCGGCGGCGATGGCGAAGTCTTCATTGGGCACGACCCAGCAGGTCGCCACATGGATGCCGATACTGCCATTGTGAATCAGGGCCGGCCCCTCCACCTCTCCCGTGCGACCGACGATCCAGCCCGGCCCGAACCCGGTTCCCGGTGCCGAAGTCTGCAGCCGCTTGAACGTCTCCGGCTTCAGAAGTTCTCCACGACCCCGCGCCCCGCTGAGCTGGAACGCAAGATATTTTCCCATGTCGGGCATCGAAACAAACACCCCACCCACCGGCTGGCGGCCATTCACCGGCGAATGGTGATCCGGCTCGCGGGGAATCGTTTTTCCGTTCTCCTGGCGGTGCCCCCAAGGCGCATCAACCTTCCCCTCCGACGCCATATGGTCGGCGATTCCCGCCGTGGTCATTCCCAGCGGGTTGAACAGGCGCTCGTGCATGAGCTGTTCGTAAGACTTGCCGACTTTTCGCTCGATAAAAGACATCACGACAATGCCCCCGCCCGAGTACATCTCCCCCTTGCCCGGCTCGTAGCCGAGCGGATCGACAATGGACGCCTTGACATAACCATAGCGGCGTTCGACGGCATCCCGTCCTTCGGCCGTGATCTGGTCAATGGGCTTGCTCGGACCGTAGGGAAAGCCTCCGGTGTGCGAGAGCAACTGCAACACGGTCACTTTGCGGTAGCCGGACTGCATGGATGAGACGAGTTCCGGAAACATCTCCTCCATGGTGGTGTCCCAGCTCAGAACGCCATCATCGATCATCATGCCGACGAGCGAAGCCGTCATGACCTTCGTGATCGACCCCAGGTGGAAGGGGTCGTTTGGAGTCACTTTGATGTTCGTGCCGTACTTCCGCACTCCCACAGCGGAAGAGGCGACGACACGGCCGTGTTTCACGACGACGGCACCCAAATCGGGGAGATCGTACAGGGTGCGAATCTTATCCAATCGCTCACGCAGCCAATCCGGATCATCGACAGCTTTGACGACACTCGCCTTGTGAGCGCCCTTGAGTGCCACCTTCTTCGATTGGGCAACGGACACATCAGCTGAAAGGACGACAATCAATAGTAGACCGACACGCCAAAACATAAATAGACCTTCACGACTGTGCACAGTGACGACATCTTACTCAGCCGACTGCTTTTTCCAACGTCAGCATCAGCCAGCTGCGACGGTCACTTCAAAGGAACAATTCCCGTCGGTGACATCGACGTACCATCCGGATTTCTTGCAGTTCAAGTATTTGGCGGGAACCTTCAAAGGCGATGGATGGGGAATTTCCCGCTTCATGAGCCTCTCGTAGCGTTCGGGTGTCATCGGCTCCTCGTATCGGGCCAGTGCCAGATCATAAACTCCCACGGGAACCCCGGAAGATGAGCCGAATTCGAGCTGGCAGCTGCCATCGGGTTCCACCTTTCCCTGGCAGACCCGGCCGGTGGTTCGTTCGACTCCGATGATCAGGATCTGTTCATTTGCGGGACGACCGGACCAAATCACTTTACCTGTCACTGTCCCGGTGACCCGATGTTCCACGCTTTGACCACAACCGGGCATTGCAAGTAGCCATCCGAATACAACAATGCCCCAGGTTCCGATCACACTCCGCTCCAAATGTGGCATGAGAAACCCTTCAGAACATGAAATGCCGCTTAATCGACGCTGGATTTCAATTCGACTCATCACCGACAGCCTCTCCCAGCGACCTGGGAGATCGGAGAGAACCGTCTTCAGCTGAGCCGATCGACAAGATCAACCTACTAGAATTCCCCCACTGGCTGCCGGTCGTTCCGACTAGCCAATCGCTTGAGGGTAACCATATCAATATTCTGCGATAGGAATCGCACGGATCCATCCCCCATCAGGCAATGGATGCCGCCGGTGTGCGCGGAGGAGAGTGGATTGTTGCTCCCATGGTTGTCGTAGATCCCCGCCAGTTCGTAGGTTCGCGTGTTGGGAGAGTAGCGAATCGTCGTCACGTTATAAACACGATTGTAGAGCTGTCCGCTCGGAAAGATCTCCACGGGCGGTGGATTCGTGTACGAGTAACCGTCCATTCCAATGTGGTACCCCTGGGTGGAAAGCGATTTCGGCGTCCCGTCCGACGCGAACACCCAGTTCGACATTTCACCGATCGCCATGGTGTTTGACGTACCGTCAACAATATCCTTACTCCTGATGGATTTTCCTCCGATCAGAATCCCGCTCGCGGAGATAATGCCGTTGTAGGCATTCGTCGCACAACATCCACAACATGTCGCGTTGGCCGCATCCGTGTAGCCGTTCGCCGGGTCACTGACAGCCCCCGCGATTCCCATGTAGTGGCTCATCGTACCATAAGATGTTGAATAGAGGGGAGCGTATCCGGGCACGTCGGAGGAGGGGCAGTTGAGAATCGACAATGGCTTGCCGTTCAGAAAATTCCATACAGCCCAGTCGCCCCACATATTGGCATTTACCGGAAAGCTGTTGAAATAAGGGCCCTGATCCAGATAGGGCAGCAGCCCGACCCAGAATGAAGGTCCGTCTGCCTGGCCAGAAGGACCGCCCTGCCTTCCCCCGATCGGAAACGTCTGGTGAACGTCGTGATAGTTGTGCATTGCCAAGCCGAACTGCTTGAGCTGATTTCGACATTGCGTCCGACGGGCCGCTTCACGGGCCTGCTGCACGGCGGGCAGGAGCAGGGCGATCAGCACGGCGATGATCGCGATCACGACCAGAAGTTCAATGAGTGTAAAGGCGCGACGGGACAAAAAATTCACCATAACAACAACTCTCCTGCTTGATGACGCGGCTACCGATACGAAAAGTCGAGCGACTGGGAGTCGTCTTGTCGACACCGTCGCAAGGAAGGTATAGGCGCCAGGACGGGGACGACTGCCGGAATCCACCGATGAGGGCATTCACGGGAGATACTGGGCTCCAGCGACACCGTCTTTGAGAGCGGAAGAATGGTGTCTGATTTCACATGAGGGTATCCGGCACATACACCTGAACCATGCAAGTATGCGCATTCTCCTGTTGAAATCGCGCACTTCTCACTGACGTCGGTCGGAGGTTCTTCTGAACTGCCCAGATGCACGTCAACTCTCGCGATGGGGCGGGCCGTAGCGACTCCCGGCCAGCCTTTCAGCTTCTTCATGGGGCGACTGCGCGCTCCTATGAACCGGATCGATCAATGGGGTTTCGTCGGTCTCAATGGCCCGTTTTCGGACTTAGGCGAGAGAAAGTCTGCCGTCTGGTGGACAGGGCGGACTCTTTTTGTCGTGGTGTGATGGGGGGCGGGTTGGCATAATTCATTTGTGGGAAATCTGCCGTGTTCACTCTTGCTGTGATCGATGCAACGGTGCGTGATGTCGGACGGAGTGGGATTCTGTTTGAATAGACTTAATAGCGAGAGCTTTGATATTGCGGATTTGATCTCATGCCGGTGGAAGTCTGTCTGGTCTTCTCGGGCGAGAGGCGTGGTCATCGCTTCAGGGAATATGCCGAGAATCGGGCTTCGCTGTGTTGTGGCTTTGATGCCCAAGTTCGGGCGATCATCAAGGTGAGCTGATTTTGGATCATGTGGTCCGGATGTGAGAACATTTTCATACTTCCGATATTGTTATGACTCTTTGAATTGTCACAGGAAGTGATGGGTTCATAGGATCAGGTTGCTTCGTATTGAAAGTGTATATGCCCAATCGTTCGGATTCCTCGAATTCCCTCCGCAGGTATCGAGTCGCCATCATGGTTGACCCGGGGGATAGCTGGGGTCGTCGAGTGATTCTTGGGATTTCCGGTGCCGTCCGGCATCTTCTTCCGTGGGATTTGGTAATCGCACCACAAGACGATCAGTGGAGACTCCGCGTTCCGCCTGGATGGCATGGAGACGGGATCATCGCGGCGATCCGTGACGACAAGACGGCAGATCATGTCCGGGCATTGCAGTTGCCGACGGTTCATGTTTCGCTCTGCGAGAAGTCGGCGGATAGTCAGTTTCGAGTGATCACCGATGACCGAAAACGGGCCGAACTGGCGTTCCGCCATTTTCAGGAGCGGGGATTCACAGGTTATGCCTACTACGGTCCTCAAAGCCAGCGTTACCCGGTGCGGCGTGGGGAGATTTTCCGTGATGTGGTGCGGGAGGCGGGCCATTCCTGTGAGATCTTCGAAATGTCACCTGTGGTGGGGCGCAACTCGGACTTGGTTCAAAAACAGACACGGGAGTGGTTGAAGGGCGCTCCCAAGCCGCTTGCCATTCTTGCCGCCGATCCCCATCCGGCACTTCAGCTGATGGAAATATGCCAATCGCTTGGAATCCATGTTCCTGAAGAGGTCGCCATTCTCGCAGGGGATTCTGATGATGTCCTGTGTGAAATCTCAGATCCTCCGATGTCGAGCATTTTGCTGGCCAGTGAGCAGATCGGTGCGGAAAGCGTGCAGATGCTTCGATCGCTGATTGAGGGAAACCTTCCCCCCGAACCGACGCGATTGATTCCACCGATTGGAGTCATCGGTCGTCGGTCGACCGATATTTTGGCAGTGAGCGATCCGATGTTCGTCAAAGCGGTGCGCTATATTCGTGAAACAGCGCACACTGGAATCCAGGTCAGCGATGTTTTGAGGGTGGTGCCCATCTCCCGTCGCTCTCTGGAACAGCGCTTTCAACAACTTCTTCATTGCTCGCCTGCGGACGAAATTCGCAATGTCAGGTTGTCGCGAGTCAAGCAACTGTTGATCTCAACGGAGCAGACGATAGAACAGATCGCCGACTGTTCGGGATTCTCCAGTGCCTCACAACTAAGTTTTGCTTTTCGGAGAGCGACAAACCAGACTCCCGCCGAATTCCGCCGTCAAAACAGCCGCCGTCGAGAGATTTAAGCGAAAAACTGAGATGTTCTTTGATCCCCGCAGGGTACGCAGGGATTTCATGGCGTCAGAGGGTGTGCTGTCCATGAACGCAGCTGATAGTGCGCATTTTCGACAGATAAATGCGCAGATGGTGGGCGACGTTCGATCATTCCCGGGATAGAATTTTTATCGATCCCATAATTTTGCGAGACACTTGGGTTCAACAGCTCCACCGTGGCTATTCCTTGATCGTCGAAGTCTCTACTGTGCTGTTCCCACTCAAATCATGACAGCTCAGGCCCTGTGGCAACCAAAATATGGCATGCTGGTAACTAAGCCGCATTCATATCCACAAGATCTCAATCCTTTAGCCGGAAGTGTGGTGAAGTCTTATGAATCCACCTATCGCGTCGCCGATGCCAAGGGCAGACAGTAGCGGAGTCTCGGATTCCCATAAGAGCAATTTCGCGTTGCTACTGGATTATAGGCGAATCGCGATTGCGATTGGTGACGGCGCTTCTCTCTTCGCGGCAAAAACAGCGATCAATCTGCTGCGCTATAGGACAGACGACATCGTCGCAGTGATCGATGAGGCCCATGCGGGGCGGACAGCGGGGGAAGTCTATGGGGCCGGGGGCCGAGTTCCAGTTTTCTCATCGCTGGCGGAGGTCGACCATCCAGATGCCGTGTTTATTGGAATCGCACCCAGCGGTGGGCATATCACCGGATCCCTACGTCTGATTGTGGACGATGCCGTCGCAACTGGCATTGATGTCGTCTCGGGGTTGCATGATTTCCTAATTGAAATTCCTTGGCTCCGTGAAAAGGCGGAACAAACGGGATCACTATTGATCGACATTCGCAGGAATCGGATTAAGCGAGTAAGCCAGGCCGAACAGTTCCGGGCGGGCTGTCTACGAATCCACACGGTCGGCCACGACTGCAGCGTGGGCAAGATGGTGGTGGCATTGGAAGTCTCGCGGGCGCTGGAAAGACTTGGGCACGATGCAAAATTTTTGGCAACGGGCCAGACCGGGATCATGCTCGCCGGTGAAGGTGTTCCGGTGGATTGTGTGATTTCCGATTTTGTCAACGGCGCCGTCGAAGAACTGGTCTCTCGGAATCAGCAGCACGACATCCTTCTGATTGAAGGACAAGGAGCGATCACCCATCCATCATTCTCTGGAGTCACGTTGGGGTTGTTGCACGGTTGTGCCCCCCACGGGCTAATTCTCTGTTATGAAGTGGGGCGGAGTCATCTCAACGGATTTCCGCATGTTGTGCCTCCTTCGCTGGAGCGGTTGCGAAAACTGTATGAAGAGATGGCCTCGGAACGTTTCCCTTGCGAAGTGATCGGCATCGCGATGAACAGTCGATCTTTGACACCGGAGCAGGCGGCGACTGAAAAGGTGCATGTTTCAAGTCACTTGAGGCTACCCGTCTGCGATGTTTATCGAGATGGTCCGGAATGTTTGGTGGAAGCTGTGCTTAAATTTAAGAGTCTTACAAGCAAACTCCTCCGCATTGAATGACTATGGTGCATGCGGAGCAATTAGACCGTTTCTTCCACAGGGTAATCTGCGCCGGATGCCTTTGTGCGACGCCACCAACTCACTCACGGTTTTAGACCCACTAATGGCTTCCAAAGTCACTTTTTGTCCTGAAGACTCTATCGAGCAGCCACCGCATCTGAAGCATCAATTCTTCCATTGCAAGTCTCTTCAACGATGCCCCCTTCTCGGCGTTCCCACCTCAACTTTCCATCTATCCCCGTGGTCCGAATGTTGGGATCCACATCAGATCAGCCTGCCGACTTTTCTGGGCAGGGAATGAGAGGCTGCGGACGAGCGGGTGCCGGGCGTGCTGGCCATCGAGTAACAAATGTTGCGGCGCGCCGGGTCCGATACTTTGTGGAAGTCCATGTCCACGCTCGCCCGACCCTCTCGTTCGCCCAATCCCGTGCCTTGGGAGGCTTGGTCAAGCACAAGATCAGAGCTACACATCACCCTGTCATAAATATCGTGGCTCACATGGAATCCCACATCAACCGACTCCGATAGACCCTTCTTTGGATCTTCGAAAAGTTGTGCAATCACGCGGAACATCGGCTCAATTATTGAAGCACAGGAAGCCGGTCGTCATTTGGCTCTCGGTGGGCCTTGAGTTTCCCTTCCCCGCATCAACCTGTTTAAACAGACCTGTTGATTCTCCTACGGAAAGCTTTCTTCCTGCAATAAACCCGCCAGTGCGGCGGCGGAGACCCAGCGCTGTTCCTGGGCGTCGATGCGGGCGAGTTCGGTTTCCAGCAAAGTGCGTTGCGATTGCAGCAGACGCAGGAAGTCGATCTGTCCTTGTGAGTAGAGATTCTGGCTGATTTCCAGTGTCTCCCTAGCCTTGGGCAGGATTTCTGTGCCGTACTGGTCGACG
>PNLE01000106.1 GCA_013822855.1 Planctomyces sp. | reverse complement strand
GATTGCATTCTGCGAAGAGGAATCAACCTATTGCTCCCCCTTGGGGAACCGTATAATTCAGAAGTGATAATCCCGCGTTCAGACGGACGGGATGGCCGTGGGTCGTTTTTGAGGAATGAAAACATGTCCGTGATCCTGACAGAAAATGCCGCCAAGGAAATCCAGCGGGTTATCAGCGAGCAGCAAATGTCCGAAGGGACGATGGTTCGCGTGGGCATCGCCGGCGGCGGATGCAGTGGTTTCAAGTACAACTTCGGCTTTGAAGAAAGCGCCGACCCCGCGAACGACCATGTCGTGGAACACCACGGGGTGAAGGTCGCCGTCGACAAGAAGAGCGCCCTCTACCTCGATGGCACAACCATCGATTTTTACAGTGGCCTTGAACGCCGTGGCTTCGTGTTCGAGAACCCCAACGCGGTCAAGAGCTGCGGTTGCGGCAGCAGCTTCTCGGCCTAGTTCAGGTAAGCCGGCCTTTCGCAGATGACGCTTCCGGACGCAATTCGCCAGAAGTGGAAACAACCAGCGGCGGGGATCATCAACTGATCCCCGCCGCTTGCATTGTGCGACGCTGGTTGCGGTGATCCCGACCGGGATCGGAGGCCCGGGCGAGGATCGCCTGTGGAGCGGAGTGATCCAGGCTTACGGGAAGATCTGGAGGCCGTTGACCCGTAGCGATCCGGTCGATGTCCCCGAGAGGAACTGGAACGCGGTTCCCGTACCAGTGGTTCCGGTGAAGTTCACCGTGTTGTTGTTGGCGATATTCTCGCCACCCACGAAGTTGACCGTCCCCGTCACGGTCTCGAAGACGATCCCCTCCTCGAAGAAGCCGAGGAAGTTGTTGTTGAACGTGATATCGTTGCGGGCGATGAAGAACGTGCTGCCGTTCCCCACACTTTCAAACAACAGGCCCTGAGATCCATCGTCGTTGTCGGTGATCACGTTGTCGGTGATATCGAGCACCGAGTTGTTTCCGATGTTGAACCGCATCGCCCGGCCGAAATCGATGAACAAGTCGGCGCTGTTGAAATTGATCGTGTTTCGGGCGATCACTCCATTCAGCACGCCCCCCTGCACAAAATCCAGGCCCGTCGTGTTCTCGCGGCTGGAAATGATCGTATTGTCGAGAACATTGATGAAGTGGGGTTGGGTCGTGCTTGTCGTGGCAAACCGCATCCCGATCCGTTCGGCGCCGTTGTTGGCCCCGGTGATGCTGATCGCATTCCACTGGGCACTCGCCGAGAGGGCGTTGTTCCATTGGACATTGACCGCCGCGGCACCATCCACATCGGTGTTGAGTGTGATGGTGTTCCCATCGCTGGTGAGGGCGCCGGGAACTTGGGGAGTCGCCAAACTGCTGTTGTTGGGCCCGCCGATTGTCAGGAACAAAGGGCCGACATTGGTGATTTCGGATTGGATCCGAATCGCATCGACACCATTCTCGGTGATCGTATTGCTTTGGATGAGCCACTGGTAGGCCGTCGTCGACAGCCCGGTTGGCGTTGTTTGCGACTGGGCGTTCGCCCTCAACAGGATTTCGGGATTGTTGGTGCCGACAGCCCCGTTGTTGGTGAGCTGCATACCGGCGATCTGCACGACATCGACATTCAGGGCTTCGATGCCCCTCAGACCGTTGGTGAAGATGCTGCCGGCGGTTGTGGAGCCGAAGACATTGAGCTGCCGCAAATTCTGGGCGAAGATTCCATCGCCCGCATTATCGCCGATCGTCATCCCCGTGAGACTGACGTTGCCCGTGTTCGACAGGAAGATGCCGTCGGTCGTGCTGTTCTGGATCGTTCCGCCATCACGGGCCGGATCGGCCCCTGTGATCACGAACTGGGCGTTGCCATTCCCGTTGACACCCGTGTTGTCAACCAGCCGGATACCGGCTCCGTTGGGTGAGTCGGCGGAAACACCATCCAGCACGATGACATAGCCCGAATCCTCGATATCGATCGCCGACCGGCCCGTGGTGGCGAATGTCGAATCGACGAAGCCGTCCGCGATCGTCAGGCTGGCCGCGTTGCGGGCGAAGATGCCGATGCCGTCGATCGTGGTGATGTCCAGCGAGTTGAACGAGACGTTGCTGGAATTGTTGATGAGGTTCAGACCCGCGCCCTGATTGGCCGGCCCGGTCGCATTGGAGATCACCACATTGCCGAAGACAATATTGGCATTCGTGTTGTCCTGGATATCGATCGCCGGGCTGGTGCTTCCCGCTGGATTGCCGATGCTGGTCGACCCCAGGAAGCTCACATTGGCGTTGTTGCCGATAACACTGATCCCCGCCAGTCCACGGGCGTTGATCCCCGTCGTCGTGGCAGCGTTGCCGAACGTGACGACGGCACTGTCGTCGGTGATCGCGATGGCGTTCCCCGCCACATTTCCCGTGATGCTGGTCAGACCGTTGACTGTGAAGGCACCGGTGTTTTCACTTCCCAGGGCGACGCTTCCGATACGGATGCCATCGCTGGCACTGTCCTGGATGATGATGTTCTGGAAGGTGACGTCACCGGAATTGTTCTGGAAATCGATCGCGGCATCACCCACCCCACCCAATCCCGCGATGGAAAGCGGGCTACCGAAGAAGACATTGCCGTCGTTGCCGTTGAGATTGACTCCTTGGCCACCGCGACCCGTGATTGTGACCCCCGTCGCATTGGTGAGATCCACGAACGAGACTGTCGTGCCCAGATCCGTGTTCTGCACGACGATCGAATCGTCCCCCGCGTTGTTGATCGAGAGTGGACCGCGGAAGGTGACGTTTCTCGACGTGTTGTCGACCAGCACCGCATTCCCGATGGCATTGTTGATCGTCGCCGTGTCGACCGTGACAATACTGCCGTTGTTTACGATCTGAACGCCAAGGCCGGCATCATTCGTGATCTGCGAGCCGGTCAGATTGACCGATCCGCCGGTCATCCCCTGCACGAGCAGGGCGGCCCCCTCGGTGTTGGTGATGGTGCCGGAGTAGGTGACGGTCGAACTTCCGCTGATCACTTCCAAGGCGTTGGCGGCGCCGTCCGGATCGCCGATCGTCCCGTTCTGGATCCCCAGCGCCCCTTGTGTGTTCACCAGCGAAATCCCCGCCAGTCCCGAACTGGTCACGGAGGTGTTGCGGATGAAAGACTGGCCCAGATCTCCCGTGCCGAAGATCCCGCGGCCGCTGGCGTTGTCGACGACGAACCCGCTGAATTCGCTGTTGGCGGCCAGCACGACACCGTCGCCGATCGTGTTCTGGATCAACGGCCGGTTGACTCCCGCCGTGGCTCGGGGCAACAGGATGTTCCCCAAACCCTGCACATTCACGAAGTGGTCGACACCATTCGCCTCGCCCAGCACCCGGACACCCGGCTGGAGGTTGATCGTGCCGGGGTTGTCGAACACGCTGTCGGCGTGGACGAAGATGATGTCCTCACCCAGTGTGGCCTGCGCTTCGGCGATCGTGCTCCAGGGGTTTTCCACCGTGCCGTCTTCAAAACCGACGGCACCACTGTTGACGTGTTCCACATCGTACGGCAATCCCGTGGCCGGGTTGATCGCGACGATGTTTGCATCGACCACAGTGTTGCGGGCCACTACGACGTTGTAGTTGCGGCGGACGGGGGTCGTCATGCGGTCGATCTGCGTCTTCCGCTCGCTCTCGCCCTGCCGGAAGCCACCGAAAGTCCACTGGACGTTGAACGCCACGTTGGTCTTGAAGACCTGATCGTGGGCGACTTCCAGACCGATGTTGATGCTCGGAATGACATCCGCCGACATCCGGCCCTTCCAGCCCCAGAGAGTCGGCAGACTCTCCGCCTGGTAATGGTAGAAGCCGCCGAACGCGCGGACATCGTGCTTTTCCATGAAGCTGTTGAAGAACAGCGGCATCCCGACTTCCGCATCGAAGCCCTTGGGTGCCAGGCCAATGATCCGCTGACGGTCAAATAGAATCAGATGTTCTTGGAATCGCTGGCTGCCGGTGACCACGCTTTGGCTGAGGAGCTGCTCGGTCGGCCCGACGGGCAGGTAGACGTTGGCCCGGGCGTCCCAATACCGGCCCAGTGTTTCGAAGCCGAAGCCCACATCGCGGAATGAGGCACCACTGGTGGCGTCGTAGTCGAAGTAGGCGTTGCCGCCGATGATGCGGTCGAAGTTCTCCAGATAGTAACGGGCACCACCCCCGAGGTTGGCTCCATAACGATCAGAGTTCGAGCGGAAACCCCGGATATCGCCGAACAGCATGAAGTTCTCGACGAACCCGTAGGGCATCAGCTCTACGGGAGTGATCGAATCTTCGCGGCCGATCCAAGGCCCGGTGAAGTGCCCCACCCGGAAGGCGGTCCCCAAGGCTTGGCCCTGTTGCGATTCCGGCCCCCCCTCGTAAAGCGAGGAGCCGACGTTCATTGTCGAATCGGCCAGCCAATCCTGCGCGACGGCGGGCGTGGCGGTAACGGCGGCGAGCGGGGCGGCTCCCGCCAAACACAATCCAGCCGACAGCCAGCGGGAACGGTGCTGGATCGCATGGGCGAACAATCGGCGCGCAAAATGGGACATCGAGACACCTCGGATGGTGGCGAAGGGCAGGCGCGAACAGGTGAGATCTGCGGAGATGGGTTTCGAAGGGGGAAGAACTTCCCACTTCAAATATTCAAGACAGGATCACAGGCGGAAAGTATCGGCGGATGGGAAACAGCCTTCAGGCTGTGATGGTTGGCTAGGTGAAATGAAACTTGTCGAGTGGAAAGGTTTCAGGCGGGCTGAAAGCAGAAAAGAGAGGTTTGGCGATATCGGAGTGTATGAGAGGGGCGGCCACGCTGGTGACCGACGCTCGGTTTTTTAACGGGCCTGAAATGAAACGGGCAACGTCAATCAGGCCGGATCAAGCCCAAAATTCAGGATTCTTGAGACGTGAAGTTTCATGACTGAACCGATTTCGGCGTTTTCAGCCGAAGACATCCTCCAAGACGTCCAACACCCGGCGTTCCAAGCGAACGCCGGGTGCTTCAGTAGGGCCGTCAGCGGTATTTCCTAGACCCGCTACTTCCAATCGGCATCCAAGACCACGCGATACCGGGCCTGACCCGATTCCAAATGGGCCATCGCCTGATTGATCTCGCTCATCGGGAACGCTTGCGTCACCGGGGCGATGTCGTGTCGCCCGCAGAAATTCAGCATCTTGGCAATCCCCACCGGGCTTCCCGTCGGTGACCCGGAGAACGATTTCTGCCCACCGATCATCGGAAACGCAATCAGCGAAACAGGTTCCGCGATCGCACCCACGGTATGCAGCCGCCCGCGCGGAGCCAGCAGATCGATATAGAGCGGCCAGTTGAGCGTCACGTTGACCGTCGACAAAATCAGGTCGAACGTCCCCTGATGCGGCAACAGGGCCGCCTCGTCGCGGGAATTGAGCACGCTGTGGGCACCCAGTTCCAAGGCTTCATCCCGCTTGGATTCACTGGAAGTGAAGGCGACCACTTCACATCCCCAGGCCCGCGCGAATTTCAGCGCCATATGCCCCAGCCCACCGATCCCGACAATTCCCACACGGTCGGTCGGCTTCACCCCGAACTGCAGGAAGGGGTTGAAGACTGTTATGCCACCACAAAAGAGCGGCCCCGAAGTGAGGGGATCGAGTGCTTCCGGCAACGGAATCGCCCACTCCGCCTGGGAGCGGACACGCTCCGCGAAACCACCCGGCCGACCGACGATCGTCCCTTCGACGGTCGCACAGAGGTTGTGGTCGCCACTCAGGCAGGTCTGGCATTTCAGGCAGCTCTTCGAGCTCCAGCCCACTCCCACCCGCTGGCCGATCCGGGAAGCCTCGACCCCTTCCCCGACGGCGACAATCTTCCCGATCACCTCATGTCCGCCCACGAACGGGTATTGCGCGATCCCCCATTCGTTGTGGAGCATCGATAGATCCGAATGGCAGATGCCGCACGACTCGACTTGAACTTCGACTTCACCGGGTGGCAGCTCGCGCCACTTCAACTCGATCACTTCCAGCGGCTGGCCCAGTTCCTTCGCCGCATACGCCCTGACTGTCGATGCCATGTTCGTTCCCTTGAGGTGTCGCAATACCCAAAACCACCCACCGCCCGACATTCGTCTCGACGAACTCTTCAACGTTCCATCGAGCGTGCGATCTTCATCCCACTATTGGCCACCTCTCTCGATACTTCCACCAGAAATTTCCCTTACATCAAATCTTCACCACCTCAATCCTTTCCCTCTCCCTTCTTTCCTCCTCCCCTTTGGCTTCTGCGCTTTCCCCTTTCGGTCGGCACATCCGCCGGTGTGCGATACGGCCCCGTGTCGCTCTCGTCGGCATACTCGAACTTCACCGGCACTCGAGGCTGGTTCGGCGGCACGCTGACAAACGGAATCCCATTCGGTGCCCCCCGCCATGCGGTGCCAAAGTCGGGATGCAGTCGCACCTCCCTCCCCACTGACTCCAGCCACACGCTGGACGCCCCACGCACAGGCAACCCATCGACCCGCGTGTTTCACGCGTTGTCGTGCGGAAAAACCTCGACCTCCCCCTGCGGCGGCGTCAGCACTGGGCCAACCGAGAAACACGAGCCATAAATCGGCCATCAGCCAGCGACCGAAAGGTGGGCCGGAACCGAGTGCTCGAACGCCCAGCTTCTCGACTCGCAATTCCAACGCTATCCTCGGAGTTGCGATGCTTCACTTCGCCAATTCGAAACCATCGTGTCGCACTTTCGGTGGAGGATCAGGCCTCAAGGAAACCTCAGTATCATGAACTCTCCCGAATCAAGTCACTGTATACATCGATGAACTTTTCAGCTCGGAAATCATCGAAGGAAACCTCGCCCGTGTTCGCACCTGAAGACATCTGGGAGCAATACCTCACGATCAGCTCGCGATCAGACGAGGAATCCGATGGCGAGTTGCATCGCAGAGCCGAGCAGTTGTGCGATCTCTGTGAGGAAACCCGCCGGATAGCCGTCCAGGAACCAGCTCAAGAACTTCTGATGTCCTCTTGGGAAGCCACCTTTCTCGCACGTGCGGCTTCGCTCTACTCCGCCGCTGGCAACTTGCAGCAGGCCGCCCACGCCTACCGCAATTCCCTCGCCGTCGTGGAGAACTTCGAAGTGCGTGCCAACTATATTGAGCTGCTCTGCCAGATGAATGATCTCACTTTGGCTTGCATCGAGTGCAGCCGTTTCGACATGAGCCTCGTGACCGGCGAACTCGCTTCCACAGCCCGGCAGATTCTAACCATTCTCTGCAATCATCCCTCGCTCGCTCTTGCCGTAAATGAACAAGCCCTCCGAGCCTGCCTGGCAGCCAGCGGACGCGATGGCCGTGTGAGCGTCACATCGAGTCCAATTTGATCTTGAACAAGATGCTGTCACCACCAGCAACCAAACAGCCTGTTTGCAAGCAGTATATTTATTCTCCATAAGGCCTATCATCCTGCCCCGAACCAGCGAAGCTTGGGCTTTCATCGAAACACTTGATGCGTTCAATCCATTTCTTTTCTAACCATTGTGGCTCGATTCGCGTGGCAACCTCTCCCGTCTCGTCCATGACCAGCAAGGTATGAACAACCATGCCGGGAGATTGCGGAAGTGTCTCGATGCGGAGCTGGCTCCAGGGAACAACGACTGTCCGCATGACGGGTTGTCGAAAGAGGGATCGAGCCGTGAACGCCAACCCGTCGTCGCTGGTTGCCGCGAATAGCGTATTGGTGACGGTTCCATTGATTCGAGATAGACCCAACGATCGCCAAGAGTATTGATCGCCACGCTTCGTCGATATGGCCTGTTGATACTCCTTGGGCAAACCCCACCGCACACCCCATACCTCCCGGCACAGATCGGCAACCCCCCAATCAGCCAGCCAAATCAATCCGGTAAGTCCTGTCAAGAACAAGACGATAGATATCACATCCATATCAACAGCCATCGACAACGTTCCAAAGCCGCTTACTTCCGCTATGGCTTTCCCATTCAGGAGATTGGCTGCCACGTATCTTATGAGACATCGAGCATTATAAGTGGCATCTCGAGTGACAGTGTCGCAGACTCGCAGTAGATCAGTTCACAGGTGTCACGTCTCGAAAAGTTCCACCCAGACGAATTTCGTCGAAATCGCTGGTGTACCGGCTGCTGATGGAGATCTGATCGAAGTGGAAATCGGGCAGCATCACATGGAATGCGGCCGTGCTCCCGGAAGGCTCCTTGTCGAGGAGTGGGTCGATCCAGATATCGACCACATCTTCCCCCTTTTTAAATGTGATCCGCGCGACGAACAGAACCGCCTGACCCGAGGAAAGCTCGCTCGAGACGGCGTTCATTTCTTCGCCATTCCGCACACCCGCCGTCGACCAGTTTCCCGTCTCGACGGACGCCAGTTTGCCGATCCGCAGACCGGCCACATCGGTTCCCAGTTGCAGGTAGGCGAAGTTCCCCAAGCCCCGGCCATCGAACGACTGCGCCAGGAAACTCAGCCATACCACGGAGCCGTCTTGTCCTACCGCGCGGTCGGCCAGAAACGAATCGGGAAAGGCCGTCACCGCCAGCGATCTCACCGACTTGCTGAGCGGCCCGGCGGCGGTCCGGAGTTGGATTCCAGCCGTTTTCAAGACCCTTCCCTGCGCATCCGCGTATGCCAATGGATGGGCACTGCGGCGATCATTGGCACGCCAGGCGTTGTTCACCACGTCGGCGACCAGGATCGACACCTTGGATGCTTCCTCCCGCCAAGGCTCGGCCCAGCCCATGCCGCCGTTCGATCCTTGAATTCCTCCGGTGATGGGCCACTTGCTGCCGTCCCCCAACGGTGCCGGTGGCGAAGTCGGGGGATATTCGAAGCCATCGTAGACCCACAATCCGGATGGCGTCGAGGCGGATAGAAATAGTGTCGAAATCGCCCAGCCAGCGACCATCACCATCACCAACACGCCCACAATTCCCAAGGCGAGTCCCCATGATCGCCACCAGACTCCCGTCGCATGCCGTACCACTGAAACTGTTGGCGACTCGAGTGTGATCGCCGCGCCCCCATTCCCTCGGCTAAGGCTCATCACGCCGGCCTCATCGACATTCAAAACGAGAGCCGACCGCTCCGTCTCCGAAAGGTCGTTCGTCTTGGCGACGCGGGTCAAGTCGGTTACGGGTGTCATTGCGGCGTACTGGAGTCGCTGCCGCAAGAACGTATGCAGGAAGATTCGGCGGAACGCCCGGTCTGCATGTTCGGGATGCTGCTTGAGCCAAGCCGCCAGCGCCGCCGCCTGCTCCGGGGTCACGTCCTGCTGATCCAGATGCGCATCCACGAGTTCAAAGGCGTCCACTTCATCCAGCGGAACCTCATCGCGACTTTCCGACGGGATGTTTCCGATGAAGGGATCGCCCATGGAAGCAGGATCATCACCCGGTTCTCGATCAGCCATGGGAAACCGAACGCCCCAAAAGAGATTTCCGCATACACTCCGAAAGCGCTGTGCGGATGCGCGACAGCGAGACCCGCACGGAAGCCGACTCCTGCCCGAGTCTGGCACCGATCTCCTGCGGCTTCAAGTCCTCGAAGTAGCGGAGTTGCAGCAGTGTGCGGGAGCGATCTGTCAGTTGCCCCAAGCAACCTTCCAGGGCCGCCCGCTCCTCGGACAAACTCTCATGAACACGGACGCAAGCCTCGGCCAACGCTTCGATCGACTCCCCCAGAAAGACGACCCGTCCCCGCTCACGCTCCCGGTAGAAATTGGCGATCTTGATTTTCGCGATCCCCAGTGCCCACGGCAGAAAAGGCCGTGCGGGGTCGTAGTCGTCGAAACGGAGTGCGACATCAGCCGCCACTTCCTGCAGCAGATCCTCGGCGTCCGAAAACTGCGGCATCGACGCGGCCAGAAACGCCGTGAGTGGGGGCTGAGCCTTCACCCAGTTCCGTGCCAAAAGCTCACGCGACCGGGGATGCGACAGAACCTGCTTCGCAACCTCGTCCGAAGTGGCACGCCCCGCCGGCTGTGAATCCCGTTTCTCTTCCACGATCCGCCAAACCTTGTTGCGATCCCTCGGCCCTTGTCGGTGCCAGCACCCGGACAAACTTCAGAGATCCAAGAGATCTTCTCGCCTGTTTGACCACTCAATCCAACGTTCGTAATCCCGGACTGTTAACTTACCGTGAATTCCCTGGATTCGACGTGCTAACGATTCCCCCACCGCAGCGATATGCACATGTCCTCGCCGTAAGCCAACAGGGCTAAAGGATTTGGACACTCTCCGAGATTGTGCGCTCTTGTCCCGTTTTCGAGGTGGTTTGATGAATTCCCTGGATCTTTCTGTCGTCCCCGATTTTTCCGCTCCGCGAGCCCATGCTTCCCGCCGCACCGGTTTCACATTGATCGAGCTGCTGGTGGTGATTGCGATCATCGCCGTGCTGATCGCCCTTTTGCTGCCCGCCGTCCAGCAAGCCCGAGAGGCCGCCCGACGCACCCAGTGCCGGAACAACCTCAAGCAGCTTGGCTTGGCTATGCACAACTACCATGATGTCGCGGGAACGCTCCCCATCGGCGTGATGCGGGCCGGTGCCAACCTGACTATCACGGTCAGCGGTTACACCTGGTTTCGTCGCATCCTGCCCCACATCGACCAAGCCGCGATCTACAACGCCTACGACCAGAACGCCAATTACTACAGCACCGACCCCAACCGCACCCTCAGCCAGACACCGATCCCCATGCTCAGGTGCCCCAGCGACACCTTGGCCGCGTTCTTCACCTCGATTCCGCAATACAATTATCTGGTGAATGTGGGGAACACGAACATCGGCAAAGGGAACGTCAACGGCGCGACCTATTCCGCTGGCCCCTTCGACTTCACCGACACCCGCGAAGGGAAGGCGATCCCTTTCGCGAAGATCAGCGATGGCCTGTCCAACACCCTCATGATGGGCGAGATCCGCGTCGGGACGGCCTCGCCGGACTACCGCGGACTCGTCCAATACGGCATGAACGCGTCCCTCACGGGCAACCTGCCTCCCAACACGCCCATTGCCGATCTGGTCCCTTCGGGACAGTGCGTCAGCACCGTCGACCACCCGTGCGCCATCGGTTCCAACACCGGCTACACCCATCAACTCTCCATGCGCAGCCGCCACACGGGCGGAGCCCACGCCCTCTTGTGCGACGGATCGGTCAAATTCCTCAGCGACAACGCAGACACCAACGTGGTCCGCTCGCTCAGCACCATCTCGGGCGGCGAAGTTGTGGGCGAAGCGTTCTAGCGAGTCAAACGACTTTGAACGCTGGTCGATGCGGCAGGCCTGCGCAATCTGGAAGGCATGTCTTGTGCCTCTCAATAAACGATTTGAGTTGGTTTTCGCGGCCACTCCGACATTCATGATTTACTTGGCCATCCGTGCTGTCTCCGGAAAGATTGAATTGCCTGTTAACCCAGCCCTGACTGTCATCTGCTTCAACCTCGTCATGCTGTTTTCGAGCGGCTGCGGATCGGGTGCGGCGGATCGCTACGAACGCCACGAGGTGACGGGCCTCGTGCGTCTCGACGGCACTCCCCTGGAGGCTGGCAACATCGTCTTCTATCCCGAAACACCGGGGCCAGTCGCTTCAGGAACGGAAGTCCGCGAGGGAAAATTCATCATCCCTGTTGAACAGGGGCTTCCAGCCGGCCGGTACAAGATCGCCATCACCGCCACCTCGACCACCGCGTCACCATCCGCCAGCGAAGAGGAACTCTTCGAGAACCCGCCCGATGTGATTTCGCTCATTCCCAAGCAATACAACACCGAAACGATCCTCGAGTCCGAAATCCGGCCCACCATCGAAAACTTTTTCATCTACGACCTGTGGACCAAGAACCCGTAACGCAAACCCGCCTTTCTCGGGCTTCCTCCGCTCACCTTTCTCCGTTCTCGCCCCCTCACTCGCCCCGTGCCATCTTCGTCGCCTTCCTGCTGAGGCGGAGTTCGCTTCCTGTGGGGCCGTGCTCGACGGTGTCGAAGAAGCTGCGGATGAGGAGCAGGCCGCGACCGGAAGGGCGTTCGAGATTGTCGACGGCGGTGGGGTCGGCGATCTTTTTGGGGTCGAAGCCGGGGCCTTCGTCGCGGACGATGAACTCGGCCCCCTCGCGCATCAAACGCATCAGAAACTGGACATGGCGATCGCGATAGGGGGCCTGGGTGCGGCGGGCTTCGGCGAGTTCGAAGTAGCTCTTGGTGGCACCGGCGTCGCGGAGGGCCGAGCTGACTTCCAGGTTGCCGTGGAAGATGGCGTTGTCGATCGCCTCGTGCAGGCCGATGATCATGCGGGTGATGTCGGCGGTTTCAAACAGCCCACTGGTCTCCAGTTCATCCTCGACACCCGCCAGCACGGCCGGAGTGATCGAGGGATCGTTCTCCAGCTCATAGTGGAACTCGGCCCGCACCAGCGCCTTGCGAATCCGTTTCTGGCTCGTGATTCGCTGGAGGAGGCCATAGGTGTTCTTGAGGGTCTGTGGCAGATCCTGTTCCAGTAGCCGCTTGCGGATGTAGCTGACCGCTCCCGTTTCCAACGCCTGGAGGGCGCAGATCTCTTCGCTTTTGGAAAGCGAGAGGACGATGGGGACTTGCCGCTGGTGCTGGTGGAGCCACTTGATGAAAGACATCGCCTCGACATCCGTCCGCGGCTCGGGCATGTCGGTCACCACAAGGTCCGGCGGCGACTTGCGGCAGGCCTCGATCGCCTCGGCGGGAGTCTTTGTCGTCTCGACCGTGAAGCCCTGCTCCCCCAGAAGCTTCGCCATCCGCCCCGCTTCCGCGACATTGTGTTCGAGGACGACAACCCGTTGCATGCTCGTGATTCTCGATGTGTGGATCGGTGATGTCGGATGAGGCGAAGCAAGATGTCGCATCAACCCTCCGGCCTTGGCCGACGATAAGCCACCCCATCCGATCGGTCTAGGGAAATCGTGAGGCGATGGTTTCTGCCAAGTCGTCAGCCATCAAGACATCGGCTGCTCTTCATTCCGCGAAGATGCCCCATTCGGCGAACCAATAAAAGTTGACAGCTCATTTCTGCGTGACCGCCAGCAAAAATGATCGCAGTGCGAATGATGCGACCACATATATTCCCCAGCACCAATCAGCGACAACACGAATGAACGTATATTCGCATGTTGATGCGGCTTATCAATCACGTTATCCTTCAGCCTGATCCCATCTTTCCCAAGCTTATTTTCAGTCAGGTTTTTCCCGGGATGATCCAGACGCTTCCAAATTCTTGCCCCCAGAAGTCATCCATTCGAGCCCAAGGTTTGCTCTGGGGATGCTCGCTGCTGCTCGCCCTCGCCGGATGCGGTGGCGACAGCATCGAGCGGACGGTGGTGAAGGGCAAAGTCACCTTCGATGGTCAGCCTCTGGCCACGGGAACCATTCTCTTCGTGCCCGAGCAGGGGACGGTCGGCGCACCGGTGCAGTGCAAAATCGAAAATGGCGAGTTCAGTTCCGCCAATCACACCAGCGACAAACGCGGTGCGGTGGTTGGGCCGAATAAGGTGGAGATCACGGCCTACAAGGAATCGGGCAAGCAGATCAAGAATCCCGATGGTGTCATGGAAGCCGAAGTCATCCAATACATCCCCGCCAAGTACAACACCAAAACCGAACTCATCAAATCGATCTCGTCGGGGATCAATGACTACTCGTTCAACCTGACACCGTGATCTCAACGTCTCATACCGCACCAGCCAGTTCCGGATTCGCACTAAATACTTATTCATGCTCGTGCATCGATCCGGTCGGCATCCACAGCCCTACGTTGTTTCTTTTTTTGAATTCTGAATGGAGTTTCCGATGCCTTCGAAATCCTCTCGTATCCGACTTGGTCTTCCGACACGACGACCAGCATTCACCTTGATTGAACTTCTGGTGGTCATCGCCATCATCGCGATCCTGATCGCACTGCTTTTGCCCGCCGTTCAGCAGGCGCGGGAATCGGCCCGCCGCACCGGCTGCAGGAACAACCTCAAGCAGATCGGTTTGGCACTGCACAACTACCACGACACCTTCAACTGCCTGCCCATCGGCTGCCTGTTTGAAGACCGTGGAGCAGGTGGTCCGTCGGACTCGAATCGCACCAACTGGATGGCCCGCATCCTGCCTCAGATCGATCAGGCCCCCCTCTACGCCAAAGTGGATTTCAATCGCCGCACGTCGGGATGGGATCCAAACAATGCCCGAGGCACCAACTTGCCAGCCTATCGCTGCCCGAGCGATATCATCGTACGCACCACAACCAATGCCGATCACGCCCCCACCAGTTACGCAGCTTGTATTGGAAACACCTTTCGTCTGCATGGAGGAGGAGGCGCCATCGCCAGTGCCGCGGCCGGACACGGTAGCTACATCGTCGGGAACGGTGAGTGGTCACGCATGGTGCTGAACAACGGCACTGAACCCGCGGTCTTCGCTCCCAACAGCTCTTGCCGTTTCTCCCGCATCACGGATGGAACCTCCAACACGATGGCGATCTCGGAAATCGTGGCGGGATCCGATATCAAGGAAATGGCCTCGACTGATGTGAACGATTGCAGCCTGGCTGGAACCGTCCGTGCCCGGCGAGGTTATTCCTGGCTTTGGGGAACCACGGCGACCTGGGCCTTCACCACGACCCGCACTCCCAACTTCAACAGCGAGGATTGCGAACGGTTCGATGTCTACATCAACGCCATCGCCCGCAGTAAGCACACCGGCGGCGTGCATGTCTTGCTCAACGACGGAGCCGTCCGCTTCGTGAGCGACAACATCAATCTCGACACCTGGCGCAATCTCGGTCAACGGGCCGATGGCAACGTGCTGGGCGAGTTCTGATCACCGACGTGGAACTGATCCATCCTCATCGCCGTCGAGAAGACCCCGGTGCCTCGCCACAAGCGACACTGGGGTCTTCTCGTTATCCCGGTCGCAATATCTTCGGATATAATTTCTAGCTGTCGCCAAAGACTTTGGATCGCGACACTCTGTATCTCAATGTGAAATCGACAAGCATGATCAAGACAACGCTGATGGTGCTGGCGGTGATCTCGGCTTTGCTGGTTACCGCATTTTTTATCTTCCAGTGGTTCCGGCCCTACTATCCTTACGGTTGGAGCCATGCCTGCGACAAAGTCCTCATGTTGGCCCTCACCCGCTACAGCCAAGACCACGGCGGAGCTTATCCAACTGGTGACGAAACACCCGAAGCCTGCCTCGGACAATTATGCCCGAAATATGCGGTAGCCGAAGTTCTCTGTGGAAAGACAGTCCCTGCTGAGATCACGCAACAACATCTTGCAGCAGGGAATTTGCTGACACCCGAAACATGTGGCTGGCACTACGTGCCGGGGCTGAAAATCACAGACGATCCGCAACTCGCACTGTTCTGGGACAAGGCCAGGCTGGGCCACAATGGTGAACAGCAAGCCGATGGCAGCACGGCCGTCTTCTCGGTGGACGGCTCAACCCGATACATTGCCGCCAAGGATTGGGATCAATTTCTGAAACAGCAAGACCAGCTTCGTCGGGCACAAGCACCTTCCATCCGCACCTCACCGACCGATCCACCAAGGCATCCATGATCATCGAAGTCACCGTGAAGCCGAACTCGCGGGAGAGTCTGCTCGAGCAAACGCCCGCCGGAGCCTGGCAGGCCCGGCTCAAGTCGCCGCCGGTCGATGGCAAGGCGAACGCGGAACTGATGGGCCTTGTCGCCCGACACTTCGGCTGCTCGAAGTCGCAGGTCACCATCAAAACCGGGGGCCGAGGACGAAAGAAGCTGGTGGAGATTGCGGAGTGACTGACGGGAACTTACTCACCGCCCGAATACGTGCTGTGGCATTCCCGAGTTTCCCGGTCATTCCCATTCTGCCCCCTCTCCGGAGCATTCCCGCAGGCCAAGCCCATTCGTGGTGAAACGGCCCGGCTCGTTGAATTCTGGCCACGGCCTGACATTTCCCGATGTAGACTTGCAGCGGTTTGAATCAGTTTCGAGACTCAACTGGATCCGCATGCCACCTTCGCAGGTGTCACGTGGGATCCCCCAAGCGTTCCGAATTGACCGAATATACCGGATGACAGGTTTGTGCGGGCGGGCTGCGGGTGTCGTCCCTCAGGTCGGCCAGCAGACTTCGACAGTTCAGGTTTTCATTGGCTTCCCATGATTCAACTGGAACGACTCACCAAGAAGTTCTCGGATCTCAAGACGGGCGACCGCCTGGCGCTGGATCACGTCAGCTTCGAAGTGAAGCCCGGCGAAATCTTCGGGCTCCTCGGCCCCAACGGCGCCGGGAAGACGACCTGCCTGCGGATTCTCAGCACCGTCCTCAAGCCCAGTTCCGGCTCCGCACTCATCGCTGGCTACGATGTCGCCACACATCCGGCGGAGGTTCGCGCCCGTATCGGCTTCATGTCCAACAACACCGGCATCTACGACCGCATGACGGCGTGGGAACTGGTCGAATATTACGGCCGCCTCTATGGCATCCCCCAGGATCGCCTCACCCAGCGGCTGGAAACCATCTTCACCACTTTGCAGATGAACGAGATCCGCGAGGTTCTCGGCTCGAAGATGTCGACCGGGATGAAGCAGAAAGTTTCCATCGCACGGGCCATCGTCCATGATCCCCCCGTGATGATCTTCGACGAACCGACCAGCGGGCTGGATGTCCTCGTCGCCCGGCGGGTCATCCATGCCGTCGAATCACTACGCGACGAGGGGAAGTGCATCATCTTCTCGACGCACATCATGCGCGAGGTCGAAAAGCTCTGCGACCGCATCGCCATCATCTACCGCGGCCGCATCCTGGCCTGCGGCTCCATCGAGGAACTGCGCGATACCCACCACCAGCGGGATATCGAGGAACTCTTCTTCGAACTCATCTCGGCCTGCGACGCTGAAGAAGCCGAGCGGCTGCGCGAGAACGAAGACGCCATCAATCCCGGCATCAGCGAGGTGTCGCGATGAACTGGCGCAATGTCCGTCTGATCTTCGG
>PNLE01000105.1 GCA_013822855.1 Planctomyces sp. | reverse complement strand
ACGGCCAATCTGCGCCGGGCCGAGATCCTCCTGGCCCGCACATCGGCGGAAGTCGCCAATGCGAAGTCGCTTCAAGGAGCGGCGGCGAACGAGGCCAACGAGAAGGCCCGCAAGTCGGCGAGCGAAGCTCGCGCCATCCTCGCCACCGCCGAGAAGCAATACGAAGAGGCCCTCAAGGCCTTTGCCGCTCATATTGACAAGGCGGCCGACCCCGAGAAGTTCGCCGCCCGCGCCGAGACCGAAAATCAGCTCATCAGCGTGCAGCTCGATCTGGCCCGCTCCAGCTACGAAGAGGCCCAGGCCCTTCCCCAGGACAGTGCCGAGAAGCGGCAGATGTTGCAGTCGGCAGCGGAGGCCTACGAGAAGCTGCATCAGAAGTATCGCACTAATGTGGCAGGCTTGGTGGCCCGCATGTGGCAGGGGAAATGCTTCGAGGAGCAAGGCGACCTGCCCAAAGCGCTGGGCGTCTACAAGGAGATTCTCGACCAGCCCGACAACTCGCCGTCAATGTCTTCGCTCAAGGACCAGGCTCGGCAGTTCCAGTTGATCTGCCTCAACCGCAAGTCGCCGCCGGACTACACCGCCGTGACGCAGGAGGGTGAGGACTGGGTCAAAGCCCATCGCGCCTTGCTCCGCAGCCGGGTGGGACTGGGGATTCGGCTCGAACTTGCCAAAGCCTATGAGGGCCTGGGGGACGATCGCAATCTCATTAAGCCGGAGCAGCTCAAGTACTGGCGGCTGGGTGCCACGCATGCTCGCGATGTGGCGCAGTTTGGCGAGTTCAGCCGGGAAGGGACGGAGATTCTCCGCCGGTTGGAAAAGAAGATCTCGGGCGATGAGAAGGCCCCGGACACATTCGAGCCGGCACTGTTCGCGGCGCAGGCCAAGATGCAGGAACGACAGGACAAGCAGAAGCTGTTCGAGGAGGCGGTCGCCGCCAAGAAGCCCGCTGCGGAACTGGCCAAATTGCGTCAGGAACTGTCGCTGCTCGACCAGGAGGCGATGCGTTCGTTCGAGCTGACATTGAAACTGGCCACGAGGCAAGATGATCCGGCGAAAGTCAACAAGGCCCGCTATCTGTACGGTCTGGCCGCCTATCTTACGGGCCGCAGCTACGAAGCCTCCGTGATCTGCGAGCAGGCCTCGCTGCTGGCGAAGAGCGACGAGGATCAGCAACTCGCCATGGATGCCTCCTATCTTTCGCTGATGTCGCTGGTTCAGGGTTATCAGGAGAGCAAGGCCGAAGGGGCGATCCGCGATTCAGAGCTCGACGCGGTGGTCAATGCAGCCAACCGGATGCTCAAGCGTTTCCCGGATACGGAGAAGGCCAACGACGTCCGGATGCAGATGGGAAGTCTCTTCAAATCCCAGAAGAAATTCACCGACGCATCGGCTTGGTACTCGCAAATCCCGGAAACCGGCGGCAAGTACGCGGAAGCCCAGATGGCGGCGGGCCAGTCCTACTGGAACGCCTATCTGGCCGCGCCTTCGATGGCGGAGGATCAGCGGCCCGACCCGGCGACCTTGGCCCAATGGAAACAGACCGCGCAGAAGAAACTGGAAATGGGGATTGCGAAGATCTCCGAGAATCTGCCTCCCGAAGGAGCGTCGCCGCCCGAACTCATCGCGGGAAAGTGGTCGCTGGCCCAGATCCTCGTGGGGCAGGGGCAGGATCAGCAGGCGGTGAAACTCCTGACGGCCGAACCCCATTCGCCCCGCAAGGCCATTGACGTCCCCGACGAGAAGAAGCGGCCCGCGACGGGGATCAAGAACCGGGCCTTCGCCAGCGAGACTTTGAAGCTGCTGGTGCGGGCCTACATCGGCGCTGGCCAGACCAAGGAAGCCAACCAGACCATGAAGGACCTGGAAAAGGTCGCCAGTGGTCAGGCGGGGGCGGATGTCACGCAGCTCTACATCGGGATCAGCAAGCTGCTCAAGGAGGAGCTGGATCGTTTCAAGGAGACCGGTGAGACCGAGCGCTACAACCAGTTGCGGACTGCCTTCGAAGAGTTCATGGGCGACCTCTCGACGCGATCTGAAGGCCAGACGTGGGCTTCGCTGAGCTGGATCGGCGAAACCTATGCCGCCTTGGGCGAAGCGAGTGCGGGCGACACCGAGAAGCAGGAACAGTTCTACGGGAAGTCGGTCGAGGCGTTCGAATCGATCCTCAGCAAGAGTGAGAACGAACCCGACTTCGCCGACACGAATCAGATCCTCTCCACAAAGGTTCGCTTGATCCGCGCCTACCGGATGAAGAAGAATTTCGAAGCGGGAGAAAAGATCCTCAACGAGCTGCTTGCCACCCGCAAGAACGATGTTCTGTTGCAGACCCAGGCCGCCGAGCTGTACCTGGACTGGGGAATGAACGGCGACTCCAAGTACTTGTCCTACGCACTGGCCGGGAACAAGGAGACGGGTGTCTGGGGCTTCGGCCCGCTGGGACAGAGATTGCAACAGGCGATGGACAGCGGTCGAACCGATCTCCTGCCGCAGTACCTCGATGCCCGGTACAACGCCGGTATCGCCCGTGTCGCTCTTGCCGAAGCTCAGACGGATGCAAAGAAACGGTCGCTGCAACTGCGGAATGCGGAGGTCGAACTCGTCGCCAGCCTGAGCATTCTTCCGGATTTGAACGAAGACCAGCGGGGCCGATTCAACGATCTGTATCGGAAAGTCCTGGAATCGGCGGGCAAGCCGGTCATTGATCTGCCGAAGCAGGTCACCATTCCCGTGGAGGTGGCCGCCACCGAAAATGGGGATCCAGTGGCCGCCGGCGAAACGCCCGCTGGCACTGCCGCCAAAGCCAAGGCGGATGCCAAGGACAAGCCGGAGGAGATCACCCAAGTCGCCGCACCGATGTCCAGCACCACGGCCTACGCGATTGTCGGCGGGATCGTGCTGGCCTGCTGCGGCGTGGTGGGCTACTTCGTCATGAGTGGCGGCAAGAAGCGTCCCAAGCGAACACCGGGCCGGGCCGAACCCTCTGGCCTGAATGTCGATTTCGGGGCTGGCGGCGCTCCCGTGGCGCTGGGCACATTTGATATCGACATCGCCACCCGTCCCGCAGCGAAGCCTCCCACGAAGCCCACCAGCCGGCCCAAGTCGACCGGCCAGGTGTCATCCGCCCGGCCTGCCACCGACAAACCAACCGGTGAAAAGCCAGCGGCGGCCAAACCCGCCGCCGCCCGTCCCGCCAAACCCAAACCACCCGGCGAACCGGGGAATTGATTGCTGTGGGGCATGTGGTTCGCCCACCAGCTTGAAATCTATCGCACAGTCAACCTGACATAGTCCCTCTGACACGGTTCCCGCTGACGGAAGAATGATATGACAAATATGCCCATGCTCCGACAGTCTGCTTCCGCCCCGGCCCAATCTATTGCCCGATGGGCCCGAAACTGCGCCGCCTGGGGGCTGCTGGGCCTGATGCTGGCGGTGGAGGCCAATGCGGCCGACATCGTAATCCGCAAAGGGGGAGCGCGTGTGGGCGGTGAGGCGGTTGCCACGAAGGCGGGGATCACTGTGAAGCCCCAGGCGGGGGATGAAGTCTCGATTCCCTTGGCCGATGTGCAGTCGGTCGAGTGGGATTCGATGCCCGCCACGTTCAAGATCGCCTTGAGCGATCTTGCCGCCGGTCGCTACGACAAGGCCATCGAATCCCTTTCCAAGCTGAAATCGGACGGGAAGCTTCCGAACGACAACGTGAAAAAGGAAGTGGGGTATGCCCTGGCCCGAGCGAAAGGCCTTCTGGCCCAGACGAATGCCGCGAAGGTGGACGACGCCGTGAAGGAACTCAAAGCCATCCAGGCGAGCGATCCCGACTTCTACCAGTATTTCCCTTCCGTGATTCTGCTGGGTGATCTGCTGGTCAACAAAGGTTCGTTCGACGAAGCCGCCAAAGTGTTCGAATCGTTCGACGCCGTCACGGATCCCTCGCTGAAGCTGCAAGGCCGCAGCTATGTGGGCCGGGTCTTGCTGGCCCAGGGAAAAGTGCCCGAAGCGATCAAGGCCTTCGACGAAGTGATTGCCGCATCGGGAACCGATGAGGCCCTGGCACCTCGCAAATTGGATGCGATGGTCGGCAAGGCCCGCGCCGCTGTTCAAAAAAACCAATACGCAGAGGCTCTGCCCCTGCTCGATGAAGTGATGGCCAACCTGACGGAAGCCAGCACTGGTGTCGGGGCGGAGACGAAGCTGCTGCAGGGAAACAGCCTGCAGGCCCTCAACAAGCCGATGGAGGCCGTCCTCTCCTATCTGTACGTCGATTTGAACTATCCGAACGAATCGGCGGCACGGGCCGAGGCGCTCTACCACCTGACGAACCTGTGGCGCGTGGTGCAACATCCCGATCGTGGTCTGGAAGCCCGAGCCCGCCTGGAAGCGGATTATCCGGGAAGCCCCTGGGCCAAAAAGCTCGCGGGCAACTAGCACCATTTTCCGGCTGGCAATCGGGTGTGGCGGTTTTCAAATGCCACGGGATGTGATTGCCACTGGCATCAGGGCCGGCACAAACTTACACTCTTTTTGAATTCCCGAATCCATAGGCGAGGTGAACTCCAGAGGTGAGTCCTCGGCAAACCCTCGCTGAATCCCCAAGGTTTCAATTCCAGTCACCCGATTTCGGCGAACGTTTTGAATTTCCATCCGGTGTAACTTCGAGATGGCCACCTTCACCACATGGCCTGTCATCGCTTTTGCAGATTTGCCTGACATTTCCCGTCCAGCCGTGATCACCACGGGTGCGATCGCTCTTGAAGAGATCGTGTTTCCCGCGTTGATTTCGGTTGTCCATCCAGTCTTTCCTGAAACACTCCGCTGTTCTTCCAAGAGGTGCCCCCTTGAACCGTCGATGGACCGCTTTCTGGCTCGTGTGCTCGATCGTCGCATTTGGCATGGGGATGGGTTTGCTTGATGCGGGCCTGGATCTCTGCGGAGTCGATGCCGTCGGCACCGAGGCCGCATGGGCCCAGGATGAACCCGCTGCTGCTCCGGCCGCCGGTGCCGCAGCCGACCCTGCGGCGGATATTCTCCAGCAGCGCAAGCAGGAGAGTTTCCTGGCTTGGATGATCCGCGCCTCGGGGATTTTCGGCTTTCTGATCATGCTGGTGTCGTTCATCATGGTCGCGCTGATCATGATGCTCTTCCTGCAGCTGCGCAAGAGCAACTACATCCCGGCCGACTTCGTGGAAGACTTCGAGGAGAAGCTCAACGCCCGCGATTACCCTGGTGCGTACGAACTCGCCAAGAGCGATGATTCGTTCGTGGCCCGCGTCCTCGCCGCTGGCATGGCCCGTCTCGCACGTGGCTACGAGGAAGTCGAAAACGGCATGCAGGAAGTGGGCGACGACGAAGCCCTGGGCATGGAACAGAAGATCGGCTATCTGGCGCTCATCGGTTCGGTGGCTCCCATGCTGGGCCTCCTGGGAACCGTGCAGGGGATGGTGCTCAGCTTCCAGGTCATCGCGACCAGCACCCAGCAGCCGAAGCCCTACGAACTGGCGGACGGCATCGCGACCGCCCTGTTCACAACGCTGGAAGGTCTGATTGTCGCCATTCCGGCCATCATCGCCTTCACCGTCTACAAGAACCGCTTCGCCCGCTTCATGTTCGAGGCCAGCGTGATCAGCGAAGGCCTGATGAGCCGCTTCAGCGGTATGAAGGCCCAGGCTCCGGCGGCACCCGCCGCGGCCCGTCCCGCTGCCGCCGCCCCGGCCGCCGCTCCCCAGGGCTGATCGAGTCTGATCGGTTGATTTCCCAGCCCCGTTGTCGCGGGAGCGAGGATCGCCGACCGCCTGAACTTCGTTCGCCGACAGGAATCCACTCGTGGCAAAGCGTCGCTTGAATCACACCAGCGTCATCGAACCCGACATGACGCCCATGATCGATATCGTGTTCCAGTTGCTCACCTTCTTCATGGTGGTGATCAACTTCGAGAACACGAAGGCCGACGAACGCGTCAAGCTCCCCAAGGATCTGCTGGCGAAGCCGCCCGAGGTGAAGCCCGCCGAGGAGCTGGTCCTCAACGTGGGATTCGACCGCGATCTCTCCGGCCGCAAACTCTCCGATGAACCGATCGTCTTCTACTCGGGCGACAAGTACACGATCAACAACTTCGGCCCGATGCTCGAACAAGAGAAGCGGCTAGCCGAAGCCAAGGGCGGGAAAGGGGCGATCGACGACACGACAGTCATCCTCCGCGCGGACAGCGAGGTGCCGACGGGGAAGATCCAGGAGCTGATCCGCAAATGCCAGGAGATCGGCTATACCCAGTTTTCGCTCAAGGCGATTTCCGAAGAGTGAAAGCCCAACCGACTGCCCCCGACACCCGTCCATGATCCAAACCGAGCACAGGACAGACGCGAGAATCGATTCCCATGGCCAGCAAGCGACGACATGACAGTGGGGGCAAGGTCGACATCCCCATGGCACCGATGATCGACATCGTCTTCCAGCTGCTGATCTTCTTCATGCTGCAATTGAAGATCATGGCGCCGGAGGGGAACTTCGACATCAACATGCCGCTGGGGCAGTCCTCCCAGCAGAGCAGCGACGCGCCGCTCGTGCCCGACATCAAGGTCAAGATGATCTCGGATGCCAACGGGAATCTGGCCCAACTCAAGTTCGGCGAGCGGAATCTGGGAGTCGGCGACGGGGCTTTCGAGGCTCTCGGAGCCGAAGTCCTCAAGATCATCGGCACCCCCGGCAACCCCGCCACGAAGGATATCGAAGTCGAGATCGACGCGGATTACGAGCTCCATTACGAGTACGTCATCAAGGCCGTCTCGCATTGCACCGGCAAGATCGATCCCCAGACCAAGCAGCTCGTGCGCTACGTCGAGAAGATCAAGTTCGCCCCGCCCCGACTTCCCAAGAACGGCTGATCGCGTCTGGTCAGCAAGACTTCAAAAAGAACAGCCCGGCTCCCCTGGGAATGCCGGGCTGTTCTTTTTGAATGTTTGAGTGGGGACTACAGTTCGGTGAGAGGCAGGCCGAAGGTTTGGGCGACGGCGGCGTTGGTCACCTTTCCCGCGTGGATGTTGACCGCCCGGCCCAGTCCCGCATGCGACTTGCAGGCGGGAATGATCCCCTCCCGCGCCAGCTTGAGGATGTAGGGCAACGTCACGTTGCAAAGGGCGTAGGTGCTCGTCCGGCCGACGGCCCCCGGCATGTTCGTCACGCAATAATGGACGATGCCGTCCACCACATAGGTGGGATCCGAGTGCGTGGTGGGACGCGTCGTCTCGACGCAGCCCCCCTGATCGACCGCCACATCGATGATCACGGCCCCGTGCTTCATGTATTTCAGGTCGTCCCGCGAAACCAGGTTCGGAGCGCGGGCCCCTTCGACCAGCACGGCTCCGATCACCAGGTCGGCCAGCTTGAGTTGCTGGCGGATGTTGTGGCGGTCGCTGAAGAGCGTGTTGACGTTGGGAGGCATGATGTCCTCCAGATACCGCAGGCGGTCGACGTTGATATCGAGGATCACCACATCGGCCTGGAAACCGGCGGCGATCCGGGCCGCGTTCTTCCCCACGACCCCGCCCCCCAGGATCGCGATATGCGCGGGGGCCACACCGGGCACACCGGCCAGCAGGATCCCCCGGCCCAACTGGGGCCGCTCGAGGTACTTGGCCCCCTCCTGGATGCTCATGCGGCCCGCGATCTCGCTCATGGGGGTGAGCAGCGGAAGATCCCCCTGCGGCCCGCGCAGCGTTTCGTAGGCGATCGCCGTCACGCCGGTCTCCAGCACGCTTTTGGTGAGCGTTTCGCTGGCGGCGAAGTGGAAGTAGGTGAAGACCGACTGGCCAGCGCGCATCAGCGGCCACTCGGCGGCCTGCGGCTCCTTGACCTTCACGATGAGGTCGGCCGCACCCCAGACATCGGCGGCGGTGGCGACGATCGTCGCACCGGCCTCGGCGTACTCCTCGTCCGAGATCCCGCTGCCGACACCCGCGCCAGCTTCGATGAGAACCGTATGGCCCCCCCTCGTCAGCTCTTCCGCACCCACGGGGAGCATCGCCACGCGGTACTCGTCGATCTTGACTTCCTTCGGTACCCCAATCCGCATCATGTCCCTTTGTCTAGAATCACTCGATTCACCTGTTCACAGCGCGGATATCAATAGAAGCAAAATTGTTTCGCGGCACAAGCGGCCCGTGCGTATTGTCAGTGCATCAGACGAATTGATACGCGTTGATGTTTGACGGACGGAAGAGGCGATCGAAGGGGTGGCGGGGACTGACGTCTTGGGCTGCCCCCGATCTTCCAGGCGAGTGATCGCGCTTTCGGGGGCTTCCGCTGGCGCGGTGCGCCCCCGGCACCCTCGGAGCCGTGATTGGTAACAACCAAGGAAAAAGCCGCCCGCGGAATCACTTCCACGGGCGGCTGGCAGGTCGTCACAAGTCTATTGGGGCACAAGCTTATTGAAAGCCCCATCGCAAACAGGGGGTTATTCGACGCCGATGGCCTTCACGAGGTCGAGGCCGTTGAAGGTCGAGCCGCTGGCGTTGGTGTACGAACCCATCGACGGGACGATGAGCAGTTCGCCGATTTCCAGGTTCGGCAGTTCCTGATCGCGGCTGACGACGTCGGTCGAATCGCAGGTCGGGCCGGCGACCACGCAGGGGAAGCAGGCGCGGTCCATGTGGTCTTCGGCCATCAGTGTGAAGTCGGTGTGGTCGTAGATCTTGCCCGAGAACGAGCCGTAGAGGCCGTCGTCGATGATGTACTGGGTCGAGCCATTGGGACGAACCGACTTGCCGATCACGCTGGTGATGAGCGTCTGCGTATCGGCGGAGATCACGCGGCCAGGTTCGGCGATGACGCGGACGGGCAGATCGCCGAAGTGGATTTCGAGCGACTGCCGCACGATGTCGCAGTAGGCTTCGAGGCTGATGATCGCTTCACGGTAGGGGGCGGGCATGCCACCGCCGATGTCGAGGATCTCGAGGTCGATCCCTTCGCAGGCGGCGTCGTCGAAGATCTGGCGAACCTTGGAGAGGGCGCGGTCGTAGTCGCCCGGCTCGAGGGTCTGCGAACCGACATGGAACGAGATCCCCCGGACGTTGACGCCGAGTTCCTTCGCCTGACGCAGCAGATCGACGGCTTCCGATGGAGCACAGCCGAACTTGGCCGAGAGGTTGATCATGCTCGAAGCGGACGACATGGCGACCCGCAGGAGGAGACCGACATCGGGCGTGAGCTGGTGAATCTTCTTGAGCTCGGTGGCGTTGTCGTAGACGAAGAGCCGCACACCGGCTTCGTAGCTGGTGAGGAGGTTGTCGCGGGTCTTGCAGGGGTGGGTGTGCAGCATCTGGTCGGGGGAGAACCCGGCCTGCAAAGCGGCCTTCAGCTCGCCCACGGAGCAGATGTCGATCGAACCACCGAGCCGCTTGAGCGTGCGGAGGATCGTGGGATCGGGATTGCTCTTGGCGGCGTAGAAGAGCTCCACGCCGGGCAGACCCGCCTGGAGAATCTCGTAGTTGCGGGCCACGACGGAGCGTGAGACGCACATGAGCGGTGTGCCGTATTCTTCCGCGAGTTCCTTCGCCTGATTGAACGAGATCACAGGCTCGGCAGTGCGGTAGGTGACGGCGGTGGCGGTACGGTCATCGAGAATAGCAGCCATGACAACGCTCCAGCGATAAACGGCAATCAGTTGCCGGGGGGGACTTTCGAGGCGGGGTACAAAAACAGCGAAAGACAACCGGGGGGCGTGTGGGAGGCGTTTCCAGTCTGAGAACTGTCCGGCTGCCGTCGAACAGCGGAAGGATCCGCCATCGGTAGGAAGCTGGACAATCATCACCTTCGCACAGCTGTCGCGTTCAAGAAGGCTCTTGAGTGCGACTTCCCGATTGAAGAGCCAGAGGATTCTGACCAAACCGGGAGCTGTTGAAGCTGATCAAACTGGAACTGGTCTGAGTTCGTCTTACCGGAAGTTCACCACGAGAGATCTAGAGGATCTGTGGAGTGGCTTCGAAGAAGAGAAACTGGTCAGCCCAGTCGAGAAACGCCGTCCGCGAGAAAACTCACTGCAGCGACCGTTTGTTTACCCCCGCCGGCTGCGGGCAGCGGTATCATCGCTTAAGGAGCGGGGTTCGGCTCAAAAGGCACAGCGAGCCATCCAACCGCAGTGCATGAATGCAGGCGGAGAGGCGTGTGCGTTTGCAAACTCCATCGGCCAGAGTCATGACGACCTGACCGAGAATCGCCAGCGAACGAATCGCGGCATCGTGACGAATCGCGGAAGCACGACGACGGGCAACCATCGACAGCTTGCCGGAAAACATGCGGGTGTTCATCGCCGACAGCCAACGCCGCAGACCGCACAAACCCATCCCCGACTCCGCAAAACTCAGCGGAGTTGGCAGTGAAGCCGGGATATGAAGCTCAAGCGTGTTGGGCATGCTGCGGGAAAACCCTTTCAGTTCGTCACGACAAAGGACTGCGGGATGATACGAACAGAAACCACTCAGGCCAAGATAAACCCGTCCAAAATTCATCAAGACGGGGAAAATTGGCAGGGAAATCCGACTCAACCCTCCCCTGAACCGTCCATTCCTGCCGGAAAGGCCGTCTCAAAGGAAATTGGCCCAGATATTATTAGCGGCCATTCTCCGCGATCTATCACACAATCGCTTGAAAAACCGCCCACTGTAGAAATCGACCAGTTCCACGGGTCAAGGCGAGGGGATTTACCGGAAAAACGCCGGGCGGGGAACTTGGTTGTCCCCCGTCCGGCGTTTCTTGTCGTTTACAGAAGTGTCAATATTTGACCTGGAATCAGCGACCGGCGGAGAGCGGGACGAGTTCTTCAGGACGCGGGAGTGCGTTCCGCTTGAAGGCCGATGTGCTGCTGGCCGACCATGGACGCGGTCCGACCGCTTCCTTAGCCGGTTCTCGATGAGGCGGCATGGCGGCGGGCGTTTCTACAGAAAAATCGGCCGGGTGGGAAACCGCTGGTTGCCGCTGCTCGTCGACTCTCATCGAAACCGGGAGTCGCTGGGTCTGCGAATCGACCTCACCCAACAGATAGGTCATGAAGGTCTGGCTGGCGCGATTGAGCACCACGATCCGGCTCGTGTCGCCGGCACCGCCCCGGGGGCGGACAATGCAGATGATCTCGGCGTCGGGCGACTGGTTCATGTAGTCGGCACCGGGCATCGCCGTCCCCATGCTGGTCGCGGGACGACCGGAGGCTGCGACGGCTTCCGCAGCCAGCGCGTTGGCGGAGCGGTCGCTCATGCTCACCTCGCGACCGGCGTTGTTCTCCAGTGGTGCGGCATTGCGGGCGATCGCGGAATTGGCGTTGGCCCTCCCCTCGCGGCGAACCAGCGATCCCATCTGATGCTTTTCGAGCATCACGCTGATCGGCTCCAGCCCGGCGTAAAGACCCCGTCGCTCCTTGGTGTCGGCGGCGATGCAGACACCGGCCAGTTGGCCGTCGGCCCGGAAGAGCCCACCGCCGGAACGTCCCTGGATCGGCACGCCGGTGCATTCGATGTTCTCCGGCCCGTTGTAGCGGTTGAGTGCGGTCACCTTGTGATTCTCGCGGGAAGGGTTGGCCCCGCCGCCACAACCGATGCTGAACATCTCTTCGCCCGGCCCCAGCTTGGAATCGATGGCGGAAAGCTTGGCGATGGGGACGGCCGCGCTCGTGGGAATGGTGATCAATCCCACATCGGCCTCGAGATTGAAGTCGATCACTTCACCCTGGTAGGTCTTCGGAGCCGCCTGGGCTTGGAAGACATCGACCTCGATGACCGGCCTGGTCTTCAGATCGCGGAAGATGTGCCCGCAGGTGACGATGGTGGTTCGGCCCGTCCGGCTGTCGATGATCGTTCCCGACCCATAGTTCGACATGCCCCCCTGGGAGTCGCGAACACGGATCCGCACACTGGCCTGAACGGGATCGAGCACAGCCTGGCCAGCGGCTTCCTCGTCGTCGGAATTGTTGCCCCGGAAGAGGTCGTTCCGGCCGGCGTTGCCGTTCCCCAGATCGGCGGTGCGAAGTTCATTCGAGCGGGCGGGAGCTTCGGGTGTCCTTGTCAGTCCCATGCTGTTGCCGATCGATCCCAGAAGACCGTTGCGAGCGGGGGCTGCGGGAGCCTCGGTGTTGGCGACAATCTCGGCTTCGACGCGGGAAGGCTGCCCCAGATTGATCGTGGGCAGACCATCGGCATCGAACGGGGCGACGTTGGTGCGGGGCAAAGGACGCGAACCGGGAACCGCCAATCGATCCTGTTCGCCGCGGGCCAACGGCGAGCCCTGCACGGCCTGCTCGGCCATCCGCCGGAGCTGTGGTTCGGTGGTCATGCCGACAATCCGGTTCGCTTCCTTGCCATCGATCACCAGGATGAAGGTGGGCATGGAATCGACGCGGAACTGGCGGGCGAGGTTGGGCTCCTGATCGACATCGACCTTGCGGATGTTGTAGCCCTGCCGCTGCAGCTTCGAGACGATCGGGCTCATCTGCTGGCAGGGGCCGCACCAGGTGGCGGTGAAGTCGAGCACCACCGAGTTAGCGGGCGTTCCAGCCGCTTGAAGTGTCTGGGCTTGGCTGCGAAGACCGGCGGGCCAGCTCGTCGGGCAGACGACGGCCACCGCACCGATGATCAAGAGCGTCGCGGAAAGCAGTGCGGCTCCAGCGAGTCGGCCGGCTCCCGCCAGAAGACCGGCGGATTCTCGCCCCTCGGGAACTGCCAGCGCGGCATCATGAGGATTGTCCGCCACGTCCTGGATCGCACCCGGAAGATGTCCGGCGAATGCGTCGGTCGACGGCGACTGATTGCGCGCAATGGGCGACACTCGGTCCATGCAAGGCCTCCTTGCCTTGTTTGGCTTGTAAATCTTGCCAGAGCCGTTGGTAAAAGTTACGAGAACAATCACCCTCGGATCGGGCCTGAAATCGCTGTCATCATGACGGGCGACTTCAGTGGTGCCTGCGGAAGTTAACTACCGCAACGATTTGTCTCAAGACGAAGTTTTCCCACCTTCCCGAAACGATTGGATTCACCAGGAATCGCGTCATTCCGAACCGGCAATCTTCGCCGATGAACCAACTCAGCAGATGTCGTGCCGCGAAGATATGAAGGGGGCCGAATCGCTTTGCGATAAGATCCGACTCCCCCGACATGGCATTTTCAGATTCCAACTGCGAATCTGGCATCGAACATCAACGCTTGGTTGTACCGAAGTTCCACTTCTTCGCTGTCTCCCACGATCCCTCCCCGAGGCCCTTCATGACCGCATCCTCGACCTCCCTGCGCGACGAACTCCTCGAACGCTTTCTGCGGTACGTCAAGATCGAGACCACCGCCGACGAGACCAGCCGCACGGTTCCCAGCACGATGAGCCAGCTCGACCTCTCCCGGCTGCTGATGACCGAATGCGAAGCGCTGGGACTGGCGGATGTCACCCTCAGCCCGCACGGCGTCGTCATGGCGACCGTCCCGTCGACCATCCCCGAAACCGCCGCCTCCGGCAAACTCCCGGCCATCGCCTGGATCGCCCACGTCGACACCTCGCCCGAGTACAGCGGCAAGAACGTCCAGCCGATGGTGCACCACCGCTACGACGGCCGCGACATTCCCCTCCCCGGCGATCCCCGGCAGGTGCACCGGCCCGCCGAACAGCCCGAACTCGCCGCCGCCATCGGTCACACGATTATCACCACCGACGGCTCGACACTTCTCGGCGGCGACGACAAGGGGGGCGTCGCCGTCATCATGCAGGCCGCCCGCGAGCTGTTGAGATCCGATGTCCCCCACGGCCCCATCCGCCTCTGCTTCACCTGCGACGAAGAGATCGGCCGGGGAACCGATCATCTCGACCTGGCCCAACTCGATTGCATCTGCGGCTACACGCTCGACGGCGGCGGGCAAGGGATGGTCGACAACGAGACCTTCTCGGCCGACCAAGCGGTCGTCACCGTCAAAGGGGTCAACACCCATCCTTCGGTCGGCAAGGGGGTGATGGTCAACTCCGTGCGGATCCTCGGCGAATTCCTGTCGCGGCTACCCAGGCTGGCCTGCTCACCGGAGACGACCGATGGCCGCGAGGGGTTCATCCATCCGTACCACATCGAAGGGGGAGTCGCGGAGGCATCGGCCCGGTTGATTCTGCGTGACTTCGAAGAGAGCGGCCTCGAAGCGCAGGCCGCGCTCCTGGAATCCGTCGCCCAATCGCTACGGGTGGAGTATCCCAAGGCCAACATCGAGATCGCCATTCATCCCCAATACCGCAACATGCGCGACGGGTTGGCGAAGGAACCGCGGGCCGTCCCCAAGGCATTGGCCGCCATGCAAGCCGCCGGGATCGAGCCGAAGCTGAGCATCATCCGCGGCGGCACCGACGGCTCGCTCCTCACCGCCAAGGGCCTCCCCTGCCCCAACCTCTCCACCGGCCAGCACAACCCCCATTCGCCCCTGGAATGGGCCAGCCTCGACGAAATGGAGACGGCGGTGAAGGTCCTGATCCAACTCGCCATCGAATGGGGGAAGAAGGAGTAGGGGGAGTTGTTGGTTGATGGCGGTTGGTGGGAGGTTGGTGTTCGGGATTTGGTGTTGGGTATTTGGCATTTGCCTTCCTCTGGCTTCTCCGCTTCCTGGCTTTCCCCCTTTTCCGCTTTCCCCACCCTCTGGCTTCTAACCTTCTCCCCTTCTGACCTTCTCTCCTTTTGAAACGTCCATTCACCCAGGAACACTCAAGGACCCTATGGGATCGGAACTGCAGCCACTGGCCGAACGTCTGGGGGTCTTCCAGGCCCATCTCGAATCGCTGGCCCATGCGGCCCGTGAGCGTCTGGGCACGGATGGTGGCTATCGCGACTCCGAGTGGTATGGACTGCTCACGAACAAGCTGCTGCCGCAACTGGTGGATGAACCTTTCCTGGTGGTGTCGATCGTCGGCGGCACCAACACCGGCAAGACCACGATCTTCAACCATCTCGCGGGGGAGATGATCGGCGAAGCCAATCCGCAAGCCGGGTTCACCCGCTTTCCCATCTGTCTCACGCCGCCGGGGTTCGACCAGCGGCGGAAACTCCAGCAGGTCTTCCCGGCCTTCGATGTGGCGCCCCTTCCCGAAGGGGGCCGCGTCCAGCAGGAGCGATCCGCTCTTCTGGGTGAGCAGGCTTCCCTCGATCGGGCTCACGACTCCGAGAACCTGCTCTATCACACGACGGGATCCCACCTGCCCGCCAACCTGCTGCTGCTCGACACGCCCGACATCGACGCCATCGCGGAGAACCTCCGCCGGGCCACGATGATCTGCCAGGCGAGCGATCTGCTGGTCGCCGTCTTGACGGATCAAAAGTACAACGATGCGGCCGGGAAGGTCTTCTTCCGCGAAGCCGTGCGCCAGAAGAAGAGTGTGGTGATCGTCTTCAGCAAGCACGACTGGCCCGACACGGAAGAGATCTGGCGAACTTGGCTGGCCACCTTCCGCAAAGAGACCGGCGTCTCGCCCCTCGCCGTCTATGTCGTGCCGCGCGATGCCACCCGGGAAAAGTCGCAGCTCAAGTCGCTCGGGTTGTCCTTCATCCCCGTGGAAAGCGAATTGGCTGGAGCGGGTGAAACAGGAGCGAGTGAAGCAGTGGTGGGCAGGGATGTCGCCGTCGAAAACACCACAGCAGGCCGCAATCCACTGCTCGCAATGCTCACCGAACTGCACTTCGCGGAATTGAAGCTGCGGGCCACACGTGGCGCCATCGATCAGCTCGTCCTGGGGAGCAGTCACTGGCTCGAAGGCCTCCGCCGCAAGAGCGAGACCCTCCGGCATCTGGCCACGGCGCTGGAAGGTTCGTTGGGCCGCGAACGCCTCAACTGGCCGGCGGCTCCGCGACCACTGGTGGTCGAGACGCTCTGGAAGATCTGGAACACGGAACGGGCGCCGATCGCGCAGAACATCCACTGGGCCTACGGCAAGCTCGGGCAGGCCCTGCTGGCACCTGTCGGATGGATGCGGGGCAAGTCGGGACAGGCCCCCCTCACGCCGATCGAAAAGTTCCGCGAGGACGAATGGAACGCGATCTCCCAGGTGGTCGATCATCTCTTCGGGGAACTGGAGCGGGCGACGCCCCACCACTCCGATCTGCGGGAAACCCACGAGTTCACTCCCCGCCTGCAAGCCATGCTCTCGGGGCAGGGGCGCGAGAAGGTCCTCGAAGAATTGAAACAGGCCCATTTGCGTTGCGATCTGGCAGGCGAGGTCAACTCGCTGGTCGAACAGGACTTCCGCGACTTTCTCGCGCGGCAGCCGGGGTTGAAATTGACACTGCAGATTCTTGATCAGGCGGCGGCGTTCAGCCGGGTGGGAGTCTCCGTCGTGCTCGCGTTCGCGCTGCCGGGGTTTGAACTCGCGACCCAGGGGCTGGGGCAGGGGTTGCTGCAAAGCACCATCCATCTCACCAGCGAGACCGTCGTCGGAGTCGCGGGTGCCGGAGCAACCGATGTCGCCGCCAGCTACGGGGCCGGTCAGGGCCTGGGCCAGTTCCAACAGTGGCTGTTGCGAGTGGATGAACAATTCGTGGCGGGACGAATTCGCTGGTTTGAAGCCGCTCTCGCGAAAACGGGGTTGGGAAAATTTGTCGGTACGATCGGCGACGGCGCCCGCCTCGCCGAAGTCGACTCCTGGAAAGCCCTCCAGCAAACGATCCATCAAATCGACCTGATGAGCCGCAAGTGACCCGGAGATGCCAAATCCCCGTAAACTTCCTCCACCTGCCACCATGCGCTTCCAACAAACAACTCCCAACTAACAACCATCAACTCCCACCAACAAACACCAAATACCCAACACCAAACCCCCAATAAAAAAACCCCCAGACCACTGTCACCAGCAGCCTGAGGGCGTCTTGAAACTCATCCCGGTCCGTGTCAGGGCCCGCGCAACATCCCGCCACCGAGTTCCCTTTGGCGAAAGGGCCCTGAAGAGTGGCGGAAAGCCGTTGCGAGTTGGATCTCACCCAGGCGATTGTTGTCACTTCTGGAGATCACGATTCATGTTAAGTGGTCGTGATCACC
>PNLE01000104.1 GCA_013822855.1 Planctomyces sp. | reverse complement strand
TGGCCCGTGTCGACGGCGTGGGGGATGTCCAGCAATTCGGCCTCCGCGAATACAGCATGCGCGTCTGGCTCGATCCCGAGAAACTGTCGCACCTCTCACTCACATCGGGCGATGTCATCCAGGCGATGCAGGGGCAGAATGTCCAGGTCGCCTCGGGTGTCGTGGGCCAGCCGCCCGCCCCGAAGGGTGCCGACTTCCAGCTGCCGGTGAACACGCTGGGCCGCCTCGCCGATCCCGCCCAATTCGAAAATATCATCGTCCGCACCGGCGAGGATGGCCGCGTCATCCGCGTCAAAGATATCGCCCGCATCGAACTCGGTGCCCGCGACTACTCGGTCAACAGCTACCTCGACAACAAACCCGCCGTCGCGATGGTCATTGCCCTCCGGCCGGGTGCCAACGCCCTCGCCACAGCCGAAGGGGTTCAGGCAACGATCAAGGATTTGTCGAAGTCCTTCCCGAAGGGCTTGGAGTACCGGATCGTCTACAACCCGACCGTCTTTGTGCAGGAATCGATCAACGCCGTGCTGCACACGCTCTACGAGGCGGTCTTCCTCGTGGTGATCGTGATCCTCGTCTTCCTGCAAAACTGGCGAGCCGCGCTGGTTCCACTGGCCGCCATTCCCGTCTCGCTCATCGGGACGTTCGCGGCGATGGCCGCCTTCGGGTTCTCTCTCAACATGCTCTCGCTCTTCGGTCTGGTGCTGGCCATCGGGATCGTCGTCGACGACGCCATCGTCGTGGTCGAAAACGTCGAGCGCCATATCAAACTCGGTCTCTCACCCCGAGCCGCTTCGTATAAAGCCATGGACGAAGTCACGGCGGCGGTCATCGCCATCGCGGTCGGTCTCTCGGCCGTCTTCGTCCCCACGGCCTTCATCTCCGGCATCACGGGCCAGTTCTACAAGCAGTTCGCCCTCACGATCGCCGTATCGACGCTACTTTCGGCCTTCAACTCGCTGACACTCAGCCCCGCACTCTGTGCGATCCTGCTCCAGCCGCACGATGCCAAGAAGGATTGGTTCACCAAAGTTTGGGACTTTGTCTTCGGCTGGTTCTTCCGGCTGTTCAACATCTTCTTCGAGGCCTTCTCGAACATCTACGGCAAGTCAGTCGCGGTCACCGTGAGGTATGCCGTTTTTCCACTGATGGTCTATATCGGTCTCGTTGCCCTTACGATCTACGGCTTCCAGAAAGTGCCGACCGGCTTCATCCCCGCCCAGGATCGCGGCTACCTGATCACAGTCGTGCAGTTGCCCGATGGTGCCTCGCTCGAACGAACCGACGCCGTCGTCAAGGAGGCGACCGAGATCATCCTCGCGCATCCCGCCGTCGAACATGCAGTCGCTTTCGTCGGATTCTCCGGAGCTACTCGCGCCAACAGCCCCAACGCGGGAGCCATCTTCTTCACACCCCGACCCTTTGAAGAGCGGCACGCCGACGATCCACCCGCGATGCAGCTCCTCATGGAAGTCCAGCAGAAGCTCGCCGCCATTCCCGATGCCTCGATCTTCGTGATCCCGCCCCCGCCTGTGCAGGGTCTGGGAACCTCCGGCGGCTACAAATTCCTGGTGCAGGATCGCGGCGGCTACGGAGCCGACGCACTCCAGAAGGCGACCGACGACCTCGTCGCCGCCACCCGCAAGGACCCGTCGCTGGCGAACGTCTTCACCTCGTTCCGGGCGGCGACGCCCCAGCTTTACGCCGATGTCGACCGCGTCAAAGCGAGCATGCTCAACGTGCCGATCGCTAACATCTTCGAAGCCCTCCAGGTCAATCTCGGCTCGGCCTATGTGAACGACTTCAACCTTTTCGGCCGCACGTTCCAAGTACGGGCCCAGGCCGATGGCACCTTCCGATTCTCAGCGGAGGACATCGCTCGGCTGAAGACCCGCAACGCCAATGGTGCGATGGTTCCTCTGGGTTCGGTCATGAACATCGACTGGAAGAGCGGGCCGGATCGCGTCGTGCGGTACAACATGTTCCCCGCCGCCGAAGTCCAGGGCGACACCGCGCCGGGCCACAGTTCGGGCGAGTCGATCGCCGCCATCGAGAGGCTGGCCGAAGAAGTCCTGCCACAAGGGATGTCGATCGCCTGGACTGACTTGGCCTACCAGGAAAAAATCGCCGGCAACACGGCCCTCTACATCTTTCCTTTGTGTGTGCTGTTCGTCTTCCTCGTCCACTCGGCCGAGTACGAAAGCTGGTCGCTCCCCTTGGCGATCATCCTCATCGCCCCCGTCTGCCTGCCCTTCGCGTTGGGCGGCGTCTGGCTGCGGGGCATGGACAACAACATCATCACCCAGATCGGCTTTGTCGTGCTCATCGGCCTGGCGGCGAAGAACGCCGTGCTCATCGTCGAGTTCGCGAAACAGCTCGAGGAGGAAGGGCGCACCATCATGGAGGCCGCCATCGAGTCGTGCCGCCTGCGTTTGCGACCCATCATGATGACCTCGTTCGCGTTCATCCTCGGCGTGCTGCCACTGGCCAGGGCACATGGGGCGGGTGCCGAACTGCGGCAGGTCTTGGGAACGGCCGTCTTCGCCGGCATGCTCGGCGTGACGATCTTCGGCCTCTTCCTCACCCCGGCCTTCTACGTCGTCCTCCGCAGCCTCACCGACCGCTTCTGGGGCCCCCAGTTCGCCCATCACCAGCGGCCCGAAGCCGCCCATGATGGTGACCATCAGGTGGTCGACCATTCCGAAGTGACATCCATGTAGAAATCCAAATCTCGATCAATGTCATGTGTGAATGGCCAAGGCCTCGATGTCCCTCTAATAGATATCTCACATCCTCACGTTTTCCCCGGTCGCCTGATGAGTGGCCGAGATTATTTCCAACCTACTCCTCTACACCCGATTTTGTGGTGGAACCTTCAAATCCAGCTGAGGTTTCACCGCACCTTCCTATGTACGCAGTTCGCATTCCTCTCCTAGTCTCGTGTCGATATTCATTTACACTCTTCAGAGATCAATAGCAATCGCACGCCGTGCCGTTGTGCCATTCTTCAATTCTGGGCGGGCATACCTGCTTCATTCAAAGCGAAACTCCCTATTGGGTTTCAATTAATTAAAACGAAAGGCCCCGAGGGGAGGACGTTCCTCCCCTCGGGGCCTTCTTTTCATCTTGAGCCGAGCAGCGATATCGCTGCCGGGATTTCGCTGACTAGTCGACTTTGCGGTTGGGGTTTTCGCGGGCGTCGGTGGGGAGGATGCCGTCGTAGGTGCGGGCCTTGCGTTCTTCCGCAGATGGGGGTGTCAGCGGGCGAACCACGCGGAAGCCGACATGGAGGGCATCGGTCATGTACCACACCGACTTGGGCAGATTGGGATCCTGGATCTTCCATTCATCCGAGGAGGGAATCCGGGAGGCACTGCGGAGGATCGGCGCGTCGTCATCCCATGAACCACCGCGGGCCACGCGCGGGTATTCAGTCGAGGGGACATTCACCGGATTGACGGGAATTTCGCCCTTCTTGAAGGTCGCGTAGAAATCGGGGTCGTACTTGTCGATGCACCATTCGGAGACGTTGCCGTGGATATCGTAGAGGCCCCAGGGGTTGGGCCTCTTCTGGCCCACCTGCTGGTACTTCTCGCTCGCATTATCGAAGAACCAGGCGTAGTCACCCAACTTCGAGGGATCATCGCCAAACGAGTAGGCCGTAGTGGTACCGGCCCGGCAGGCGTACTCCCATTCCGCTTCCGTCGGCAAGCGGTAGTAGTGGCCCGTCTTGGCACTGAGCCACTCGCAATACTTCTTGGCGGCGTGCTGGGTCATGCAGATCGCGGGATAACCCTTCTGGCCCATGCCGAAGGTCATGTCGGTGTAAGGACGCGTGGGACGGGAGACGAGGTCGGCCACCTTGTCCTTGGCCGTCGGGGCTTCGCCGGAAAGCTGACGCCGCTGGATGTCGAGGTTGTACGACCAGATGTCATATTCATCCCACGTGACTTCGGTTGCACCCATCCAGAACGGCTCGATCTTCACGGTGTGCTGGGGGCCTTCATCGGCATTGCGTCCCTCTTCGGACTCGGGGCTGCCCATCAAAAATTCACCGCCGGGGATGGGAACCATCTTGAAGGTGATTTCCGTGTTGCCGATGGCTTCGGTGTAGGGCTTCATGCTTGGCGGGAGAGGATCGGCGGCGAGCAAATCGGCGGCCCCGCTGGCCAAGCCCAAAGCGAGAACCGCAGAAAAAAGCCGGCTGGCGGCACGAATCTTCGAAAAACTGGGGGGCATTGCATCATCCTGCAGGAAAGGCGGACTCATGAATTTCGCAAGAGTTTCAGTTGGCATACGACAATCATCTGGCAATCGCGGGAAAGTCAATTCCTGGCACTGTCGGCCCTCAAAGTCGCTTGAGGCGAGAAGTCTGAGTTGGAGGGAGTTCGGAGGGACATCTGGCAGAACCCATATGTTACCATTGCTTCGGATCGCCAGCAATTCCTTGCTATCGCGTCCCGATCAAGCTTTGGTGGCAAACAACAGGTTTGCGTCAAAGTTTCACACCGGGAATCGATAAACCTCGTATTGGCCTTCCGAAGGAGTTCCAGCTGGCTCCCTCGTTGGAGGGGAGCGGCGGTGATTATCCCCACAATCCACAACGAGCTTTCAGACGTAGAGTGGGATGTCGTGTTGGTGATCCACAAGTGACACCCGGCGGAATTCGCATTCAAGCAGGTCGATTGATGAAAAACACGCATCTTGGAGTGATTGTCGCTTGCGTCGGGCTCGTCGCGACGGGCTCTTTCTCCATCTGGGAAGCCGTTCAAACATCTGCGGTGGAATGTGCGGTTACGCCCCCATTGCGACTTTTCACCGATCAGGCCATCAAGCTCGGGGTCGATGTATCCCTGAAGGTCTACTCCACAAACGAAGAACAGGCGAAGCGGGCCTTCGCCAAGACTTGGCAGAGGATCGACATCCTCAACGACATCCTGAGCGACTACTCCCCCGAGAGTGAAGTCATGCGGCTGTGCGCGACGGCTCCGCACGCCGCACCCGTCCCCGTGAGCGAGGAACTCTGGCAGGTGCTTTCGTCTTCGGTTCGATTGGCGAAGGAGTCGGACGGTGCCTTCGATGTGACTGTGGGGCCGCTGGTCAAGCAATGGCGGAGAGCCCGGAGGCGGCAGCTCCTGCCCACGCCCGAACAGATTGCCGACGCCCGCCAGTCGATCGATTGGAAGGCGATCGAACTCTTTCCTGAGATGCGAGCCGTCAAACTCGCGAAGTCTCGCATGCAGATCGACTTTGGCGGAATTGCGAAAGGGTTTGTGGCGGAAGAAGCTCTCAAAGTTCTCCAACGGGAAGGACTACCGATCTCGGCCGTCGCGGTGAGCGGCGACCTTGCCTTGGGAGAGGCACCGCCGGCGGATGTTTCCGCTGGGGTTGCGGGCACCACGGTTCCAAGCGGCTGGAGAGTATTGCTGCCGATTCCCCGATTTCGCACGGGCTTGCCCGTCGCTTCAACCACGGAAGCCGCTGGATCAGTCTCTGATGCCGAACGGCCCGTACCGGTCGCTTATCTGGCGAACTGCTGTGTCTCCACGGCGGGGGACGAGTTCCAGTTTCTGGAGATCGACGGCGTGCGGTATTCCCACATCCTCGACCCGGCCACCGGGATGGGACTCACCCGGCAGATTCAAGCCAGCGTGATCGCCCCGCACGGTATCGACGCCGATGGACTCGACACGACCTTATGCATCCTGGGCCACGAAAAAGCGGTCCAACTTATGGCGCACCACCTGGATGCGGCCTGGATCCTCCACGAACTGACACCTGATGGAAAAGTGACCAGCACCCCGAACAAGCGGTTTCAGGAACTCATGGAACCACTTTCCTTAAAACCGTGATCACCTATCACTACTTCGATTGCAGTTTCAACACCGCACGATCGACCAACTCATCGTAAAGTCTTGGTGTCTCATAGCTTGGAGAGAAATCCGCGTCGAGAGATCGCAAGGTTGCCAAAACATGTTCGGAGCGTCCAGCTTCCAATTCGGTGATGGTGGCTCGAACCAGTTCTTGGCTCGACACACCATACCGTACACTGTACGTCAGCTTCTCCAAAGAGCCGACCACGTAAGCCACTCCAAAGCTGCACAAGATCGCCAGGCATCCAAGGCTCAAGCGAAGGAGTCTATTGTTTTGAAATTCCGATAAGAACCAAGCAATCGGCAGCACGATGACTAGCGCCAAGACAACACCAACCTGAGGACTACTCATGTGCCGACTCTTTCTCTAGTGAATTGCGTGGCTGTCAAAGAAGCTCCGGCAATCCTTTCGGAAGCGGAGATAGCCGATGGTGATGGTGAGGGTGCAGTAGAGGGCGACGACCACGGGCGAGCCGCCGGCTGCGAATAGCCGGGGAGTGTCGAGGTGGTTGTCGCCCGTGTACCAGGCGACGGCGAGGTAGAGGCCATTGCTCAAGATGCAGAAGTGGGCCACCGTCCAGGCGAGCGGGTGACGGATCAGGCTGGCGAGAACCACCGGGATGGCTATTCCCAGAACCGGCCCGCCCCAGAGGGTCAGCAGCGGATGGGGATCCGGCTCGAAGCGGCTTTGCGGGAGGTGCCAGGGGAGCAGGTCGGCCGAATGCAAGTGCCCTCCGCCGAGCCACCCCGCCAGGATGTGACCGACTTCATGTGTGAAGGTCATCACCATCCAGCACACACCCAGCAGCAGGCCAAATTGCAGCCAACGCACCGTTGTATCGAGCATGCGAGGGAGCCTCAGGCAAGGGGATTCGGTCTCGTTGATTCCGATCCCAGAGGTGTGCCATATCGAGGCGGTGCCACTGCGTTGTTGTCAGATTCATCGATTGGAATGGACTGATGACGCGCAGCGTGACCGTCCATCACCGATTCGTCACTGATGACTTCGGGAGTGGTCGAATCCAACCGCTCCTGAAGAGCTTTGAACGCCCCCGCTGTGAAAACCTGGGGGTAGAGCTTTTCGTAGTACCAGAGCTTGGCGAAGTAGAAGCCGATCGGGGCCGGTTCCCGCCAGGTGTCGGCTTCCACTCGCGAAACCAGCCAGGCGGCTCCCCGCTCGAGCACGGTTTGTGTCGCGTCGAAGCGAGCCAGGGCCATGAGGGCGAGGGCGGTTTCCTCGATACTGTCCGGCTCGATCTCGATATCCTCCTCGGGTGTCGCGGGATCGATGGCTTCGGAAGATGTTCCGGGGCCCCAGGCTCCATCCGGATGTTGATGTCGCACGAGCCAATCGCAACCTCGAACCGCGGCGGGGGCCGCTGCGAGGCCCGCGTCCGCATAGGCCAGGAGCACGCGGGCAGTGCCGTAGAGCGGGTTTTCGTCATCGGGACTGTGCTGATTGCCAAACCACAAGGGGAGCCACGAACCATCGTCCCGCTGCAGGCGGGCAAGGAAATCGAAGCCCCGTTGGACACTTTGACGGAGCTGCCGCCTTGTGATGCCGCGAGTGCTGCCAATAGCGGCGTTGTAGGCCGTCTGATCGTCCATCGGTTTGGCGTGGCTGGCATCGTATCGGACGAGAGCACGGATGCAGTGGGCCGTGATGTCGCAGGAACTGCGATCGAAAGGCAAGGCTCCCCAGCCGCGGCAAAACGTCGGCCAGCCACCATCGCGATTCTGCAGGTTGATCAGCCAGTGGGCCGCCTGATCCAGCGACTCTTTGACTTCGGGCGTGAATACCGCCGGTGACTCAGCGGATGCAACCGACTCGTCGAGTTCCATGAGGGCGAGCATCGCTCCGGGCGTGTCGTCGGCATCGGGGACGCCTCCGGTGAGATTCGTCCAGGCCCAACCGCCGGGTGCCGCGTTGGTGTAGGGATGGATTGTGCGGTACTGCTGCTGGAGAAGCCAGTTTTTGAGCCGTTGACGCTCGGCTGTTGTGAAGACGTCCCGTCCGAGGTTGTTGACCGCGAGAGTCGTGACCCAGGTGGCGAGGTTGGTATCGATCGGCCAGCTGCCATCGGCGCGGACGGAGTCGCGGATGAATCTCAAACCCGCTTGCGTGACGGGGTGATCAATCCGGCCCACGCTGGCCAGGCACATCGTCACGAAGCTCGTCAGAGGGGTGGCTTCCAGAAAGCCACCACTTTCCGGCTGGATGCTTTTCAGTTTTTCAAGTGTTCCCGGAATGGCGGCCCGCCGCACCCACCACCAGGGATTCCAGCTCCGCTGCCGCAAATGGAGCGTCTGGCCGATCGCGATCAGTGCGGGAAGTGCATAACTGACCACCGGTAGTTGGATCACCTGGAAGAAGCGGTGCGGCAAGAGTGCCAATTCGTAGGGGAGGGCGGGAATCTCCGACCAGGGGACCAGCCCGGCGAGGGCCGCATGGGTGAGAATCGGTACCGAGAACGTGTGGTCTTTGCCGTAGCGCTCGCGGATGGCGGCGACACCACCCGCCTCATCGACATAAGCCCGGCTGCGATCGATGGCATCCGCAAGGGCTGCGGTATCATGCACCCCGGCCAGGATCGGCGATGACGAGCAGGCCTGAAGGGTGGCGTAGGCGAGCATTGTCGTGCTGATGTTGGAGTGGCTCTTGATGGTGTCTCCCCAGCCGCCGTCGGCATTCTGGTGGGAAACCAGCCAGTCGATGCCCTTGGCGACGAGGCCCATATCGGGAGGATGCGGAGTCGCTCCCGTCTTGCGGAACCGAACACTGAGATGCTGCCAGAGCGCCATGACGGCAGTGGCGGTCGAGAGGGCCGAGGTGGAGAGTTCCCCCTCCCAATGGCCTGGCACCGCTGGTGAACCATTGGTCGGGGAGGGGTGATTGCCTGGCGTGACATGGCGGGTTGGCGCGCGCTCTCCCAGCAGGGCGGCATGGACGACCTGTAACGCGATCCGGACTCTAGCGGCAACCTCATTCATAGCGTGCATTGTGAGCACTCGAAGAGGGCTTCAACAGAGGGGGGGGCTCGCGATGCGAAAATTCTTCAAGATGTGGCTGCATCTAGCGGAAAAGTCTCGTATCGAGAGAGGGGTTGAGCGTGAGAATTCACGCAGCCCCGCACAGCTTGGCTATCCATCACGTGATTTGAGGCGGAGACAATTTGAGAGTTGGTGGTTGATTTGGGGCATTGTTCTCTGGCAGACTTATCAACGAGCGTGCATTTGTCGTCACGAATGATTCCATTCAGTTGATGATTTGCTCGAAAGGTCTTTGCCGCTGAATACCGACGGGCCGCATTGATTGAGGCGGCTTCGCGGTAAATTTTTCTCGCTTGATTGGAAGAGTTCTCTCTGAAATGGCCGGAAGTGGCGGGTTTTGAGAGAATGTGCTGATGACGTCAGCGGTGAATGGTGCCTTCTGGCATTTTGAATGCAAGAACTTGCTGAGATTCGACTGTAAAGATTCCTTTGAGATGTGCAGGACAACAGACGCATGAAGTTGGAAAACGCCTCGCCACGGGGTCGCTGGTTGAACCGGTTGACCATTGCCACGCTCGGATTGGGAGCCGTCTTCGGTGTGAGTTTCTCCCAAACACCGGATTCATCACCCCGCAGTTCATTGCTCGGTGGGTCGGCTGTGTTGGCTCAGGGGCCGAGCAAGGAATTGGCCCAGAAGCTGTTGGCCGTTCCCGCTCGGCCCAAACGCCCCGATCTCCCCGCCAGCCAATTGCCGCTGGAGTTCATCGAAGGGGAACGAATCGCGTTTTTGGGGAACAGCTTCGCCGAGCGGATGAACCTGTTCGGCCACTTCGAGACGATGCTGCACACACAGTTTCCCAACAAGAAACTGGTGATCCGCAATTTCGGGCGTCCGGCGGAAGAGGTTTCGATCCACCAGCGTTCGAGCGACTACACGAACCTCGATGATCCCCAGCTCGCCTTCGGAGCGGACACCTACCTGTGCTTCTTCGGCTTCAACGAATCGTTCGGCGGCTCCGAGGGGGTGGAGAAGTTCAAGAACGACTACAAGAAGTTCCTCGACGAGACCGCCAAGCGGTACGCCCGCGACGACGAGAAATCGCCGCCGCGATTTGTGCTCGTCACGCCGATCGCCTTTGAATCCTCGGGTGATGCCCTGCAACCCAAGGGCGAAACGGAGAACGCGAATCTCGCACTCTATGCGAAGGCCGTGAAGGAAGTTGCCGCCGAGCGCAAGCTGGCATGCCTCGATGTTTTCGCTCCCTCGCAGGCCTTGTTCGCCGCCCAACCGGGCCTCCAGCAGACGATCAACGGCTGCCACCTCAATGAGGAAGGTGACCTCGCGGTCGCCAAGCTTCTTTTCGCCAGTGCTTTTGGAGAGGCGGCCCTCGCGAAGCTCAGTTCGATCAATCAGGACCTCCGAAAAGCCGTCAACGACAAGTCTTGGATTCACCTCCAAGACTACCGCATGCTCAATGGCTGGTATGTCTATGGCGGCCGCCGCACGTATGACACGGAAACCTTTCCTCGCGAATACGTGAAGATCCGCAACATGGCCGCCGTCCGCGACCAGTATGTGTGGGATCTCGCCGCTGGCAAGCCAGCGACGGAACCGAACGACGCCGCGACGGGTGAACTCATCGTCCCGCCGACCCGCTTCGGTGAACCCCGGCAGGCCTATTCGGAAGCGACCGAGCTGCGCTACCTCACGCCCCAGCAGCTCATCGAGCAAACCACCGTTCCCGAAGGCTTCGAGATCAAGGCCTTCGCCGACGAAACGATGTTCCCCGAACTTGCCAAGCCGGTGCAGCTCAACTTCGACAACAAGGGCCGCCTGTGGGTCTCCTGCATGCCCACCTATCCCCAGTGGGAGCCGGGCGACAAGAAGCCGGATGACCGGCTCATCATCCTCGAAGACGCCGACAAGGACGGCAAAGCCGACAAGTGCACCGTCTTCTACGACAAGCTCCACTGCCCGACCGGCTTCGAGTTCTGGAATGGCGGCGTGCTGGTCGTCGATCAGCCGCGATTGCTGTGGCTCAAAGACACCGACGGCGACGACAAGGCCGATCTCGTGGTGCATCTCCTCGATGGCTGGGCCACGGACGACACACACCACACCTGCGGTGCGTTCGAATGGTCGAACAGCGGCCAGTTGCACATGCTCGAAGGGATCGCCACTAGCACCACGCTCGAAACACCTTGGGGCCCCCACCGCAGCCAGGGAGCGGGCGGTGCCTATGTGCTCGATCCCCGCACGCTGAAGATCAAGCAGTTTTCGCTCCCCAGCCAATACAACATGTGGTGCTACGTCTTCGACGAGTGGGGCCAGGGGATCGTGGGGGACGGCACGACCGCCAACCACGCCTGGGACACCCCCCTTTCCGGTGCCCAGTTCCGAGGGCGGACGGGCCTCAACATGGTCTTCAACAACGAAGGGATGCGGCCCGCCCTGGGTTGCGAGTGGCTCGTCAGCCGCCAGTTCCCCGATGAAGTCCAGAAGCAGTTCACCTACGCCTGCGTGATCAACATGAACGGCCTGCCTCGCTTCACCATCGGCGACGATGGCGGTGGTTTCGCAGGCAAGCGGATGAAGCTGGCCGATGGCAAGCCCGACGATCTCATCAAGTCGAGCGACAAGCACTTCCGCCCCGCCGATCCCCAGATCGGTCCGGATGGGGCCTTGTGGTTCGGTGACTGGGCGAATGCGCTGATCGGCCACATGCAGTATTCGCAGCGCGATCCCAACCGCGACCACACCCGTGGCCGCATCTACCGACTGGTCGCCAAGGATCGTCCACTTCTGGAGCCGATCACACAGCACGGCAAATCGATCGAAGAACTGCTCGACCAGACGAAGGTCTACGAATGGCGGACACGTTACCGGGCCCGCAACGAACTGAGTGGCCGTCCCACCGCCGACGTTGTCGCCGGCGTGAAGGCATGGCTGGCGAAGCTTGATCCGAAGTCGGCCGATTACCCTCGCTTGCAGTGCGAAGCGATGTGGGTGCTTGCCAGCCATCATCAGTTGGATGCGGGCCTTGTCGCGTCGATCCTCGCTTCGCCCAGTGCGAACGCCCGGGCCGCCGCCGTCCATATTGTGGCTGATCATCGCGATGAACTTCCTGAAGCGATGACGCTGCTGGTCAAGGCCTCGCAGGACGAGCATCCCCGCGTGCGGACGGAAGCGGCCCGCGGGCTCAGCTTCTTCGCCGATCCGGCGGCCTCGGCGGCTGTCCTGGCGATGACCGACAAGCCAGAGGATTACTGGGCCGATTACACGATCCGCCATGCCCTCGCGGCCCATGAACCGTTGTGGCGCGGCGACTATCTGACCGGCAAGATTCCGGCTCCCGCCCGCTCCAAGGGAATCGTCACGCAGATCCTGTCGGCCTCCAAGGCGGGGGCGGCGGCGCTGCCGTTCATCCAGACGCTGCTCAGTGCCGAACCTAAGCCAGAGGAAGAGCGCAACAAGGCGATGACCGCACTGGCCGATCTTTCGGGTGATGTCAACCGCGGCCGAGAGATCTTCGTCCGCAACTGCACCGCCTGTCACAAGGTGGGCAATGGCGAAGGCCGGGAATACGGCCCCAACCTGCTGGGTGTCGCCAAACGGATGAAGCCGGTGAAGATCGTCGAATCGATCATCGACCCGAACGCCGAAGTCGATCCCAAGTACCGTGCGACACTGCTCATCACCTCGGACGGCGTGGCGGTTTCGGGGCTGCTGGTGAAGGAAGACGATACGAACATCGAAATCTTCGACGGCAAGATTGTCCGCAAGATCGCCAAGGCGGATGTGGAGGAGCGCGCCCAGCAGAAGATGAGCAGCATGCCCGAAGGGACCGCTTCCTCGATCGCTCCTTCGGAACTGGTCGACCTGCTCAGCTACTTAAAGGCTCAAACGCAGGATGTGAAGCCGACAACTGGGGGTTAAGCGTGACTACGCTATGCCTGCATCACAATGAATGATCGCAAACTCCCGGCATCCGCTTTGGACACCGGGAGTTTTTGTATTCTCGTCCATGCCAAGCCGTTGCACGCCAATGAGGAATCACGATGGACGAGTTTTCGATCTTGAGTGTCAATGGTTCAGGTGGGCTGTTCTTCCATGACCGATCACCATTCGACACACACGAACCGATCTATTGCTTTGGCGTTCGTGTCACAGGTCACAACCTCTCTGCCCATGCGACAGTCCATTGTGGTTGCATCCCTTCGCATCATCCTGCACCGTTTTTCGCTGAATTGGCGATGCGTTGGGCTGACTGGGAGGGTGAGTTGGTCTGGAGTTCGATTGAAGGCGAGTTGACGCTGAGATGCAGTCGCGACAGCCTGGGGCACATCAGCATTCGAACCGAATTGGCATCGGGGCCGATGCCCGACGATTGGAAAGTCGAAGCCACCATCGTGGTGGAAGCTGGACAGCTCGAGAGTATCTCACGGCGGGCGAACGTGTTCTTTGGCAACCCTCAATAGTCTTGTGGCCCACATAGGATTCTCAACGTCAATTCTTTTGTGATCGACCGAAAGCTCTTTGGGCATCGGAAAGATCCGGGTGGCCCGTTGACCGCTGAGCTCAAATGTCAGTCGGCTTAGCCATCGGAACGTTACATCGCTGTTGTTCCAGTTTCTCGCCCCACGTGTGCATTGCCTGGAGGACGGGTTGAAGCTCTTGGCCCAGGGGGGTGAGGCTGTATTCCACTTTGGGTGGAATCTGCTCGTGGACCTTGCGGCTGATGAGGCCGTCGTCCTCCAGTTCCCGCAGTTGCCGCGTGAGGGTGCGGGCCGAGATGCCGCCCAACAGCCGCGAGAGTTCCCCAAACCGCTGCGTCCTTTGCATGAGATGGTGAATGATCAGCACCTTCCAGCAGCCGCCAATGGCCGCGATCGTGCTTTCCACCGGGCAGCTCACGCTCTTCTTGCCATTGGCGCGGGTGGCGGACTTGGGCATGGGCAAGTGCTCTGGTATCGCAATCGGGGGTACTTACAAAAAAGACCGTACTTGAAAAGTTGCATCCGGCAGTGATTAATGTCAACCAGCGATCCATCGCAAATGGCGGATCGCCGACCGAACACAGTTCCACATCCAGGATGACCCGAGATGGCAACGACGGCTTACAAACGACTTTCCAAGGACGATGCCGTGCTGTTGATGATCGATCATCAAGCGGGGCTGATCTCGTTGGTACAGGACTTCTCGCCGGACGACTTCAAGAACAACGTTATTGCGCTGGCCGACATCGGCAAGTTCTTCAAACTGCCGACGATCCTCACGACCAGTTTCGACGCGGGGCCAAACGGGCCAATCGTCCCCGAGATGCTGGAGCGATTCCCGGATGCCCCCTTCATCCACCGGCCCGGCCAGATCAACGCCTGGGACAACGACGATTTTGTGAAGGCCATCGAGGCCACGGGCCGCCGCCAGCTCATTATGGCGGGCGTCGTGACGGATGTCTGCGTCACATTTCCCGCGTTGTCGGCGATCGAAGCGGGATATGATGTCTTCGTCGTCACCGACGCGTCGGGCACGTTCAATCCCACCGTGCAGCAGGCGGCGTGGCAAAGGATGTCGGCGGCGGGCGTGCAGCTCATGAACTGGTTCGCCGTCGCGTGCGAACTGCATCGCGACTGGCGGAACGATATGGAAGGTTTGGGGACACTCCTCTCCAACCATCTTCCCAACTACCGCAACCTGATGACGAGTTACAACATGCTGCAAGACGCCAAGAAGAGGTAGGCCGCCGATATGGCTCCAAGGAGTTCCGGATCCCCGCCCGACGGGGTGCACTGTGCGGTCACATTGGTCGTGCGGGCTGGCAAGGAAGCCGAAATTGAAGAGCTGTTGCTGCGGTTCATCCAGCGATCTCTTGATGATCGTGGCACGACGGGCGTGCATCTGATTCGTCCCGCACCGGGAACGGACAGCCGCGAGTACGGGATTCTCCGCTCGTTTCGCAGCGAACAGCATCGGCACGAGTTCTATCGCTCGGAGATGTTTCAGAACTACAAGGCCGAAACGGCGGAACTAGTCGAGGGGGATCCCATCATCCGGCCGCTGCATGGGTTGGAGGCCTTCTTTCGCGGGGGTGGAAAAGCTCCTCCCCGGTGGAAGATGGCCGCTGTGACGTGGCTGGGTGTCTTTCCGTTGGTCGTGCTCTGGTCAAGATTGCTCGCGCCCCACGTGACGAGTCTGCATCCCATCGCCGTGACAGGCATGACTTCGCTGTGCGTGGTGATCACCCTCGCGTGGGTCGTGATGCCGCTGCTGACGAAACTTCTCCGGCCCTGGCTGCACAGCGTCTAACACGGACAGCGTCTAACTCGAACAGTGCTCAATTCAAACAGTCTCTGATTCCCACAAAGCCTGAATCGACACCGCCGGAAGAATGCCATGCCCACATCCCAAGACGCATCTCCGCCAACGGGAACCGCTCATGGAACAACCGACGGACGGATGGCGAACGAGCCGCCGGAACTGATCTTGCATGGCGGTCAGATCACCACCCATGATCCTCACCAGCCCGAAGTGGCGGCCATCGCCATTCAAGGTGGTGTGGTCATGGCGATTGGCACGGATGACAAAATCCTGGCACTCGCGGGCGGTGCGACTCGCAAAATCGCCTTGAATGGCCGCCGTGTGATTCCCGGCCTTAACGACTCGCACCTGCATGTCATCCGCGCAGGACTTTATTACAACCTGGAACTGCGTTGGGACGGCGTCCCATCGATCGCACAGGCGATGGAGCAGTTGAAGGTGCAGGCGGAAAACACTCCGCCGCCGCAATGGGTTCGTGTCATCGGCGGTTGGAACGAATGGCAGTTCCAGGAAGGTCGCATGCCGACCTTGGACGAGATCAATCAGGCGGCCCCGGATACTCCCGTTTTCGTGTTGCACCTCTATGATTCGGCGATGCTCAATCGAGCCGCGATCCATGCGTTGGGTTTCAATCGCGATACAACCAATCCACCTGGCGGCCTGATTGCCCGTGATCAGGCAGGGAACCCCACCGGCCTGCTCGTGGCGGAACCGAATGCCCTTGTGCTCTATTCGGCCATCGCGAATGCCCCGCGGCTTTCCCACGAGGATCAGCTCAATTCGACGCGGCACTTCTTGCGGGAACTCAATCGTTTTGGCGTGACGAGCGTGGCCGATGCGGGAGGCGGCGGTCAGAACTACCCCGACGATTACGCCGTTATCAAACAACTGGACGACGAAGGCCACCTCACCGTTCGGATCGCCTACAGCCTCTTCGCGCAGAAGCCCGGCACGGAAATCGACGACTTAACCCGCTGGCTGGGGATGACCAAGCCCGGCGAAGGGAGCGATTTGCTGCGGGTCAACGGGGCGGGCGAAAACCTTGTCTGGAGTGCCGCCGACTTCGAGAACTTCCTCCAGCCGCGACCCGATCTGCATCCCCACATGGAGAGCGAATTGGAGGCGGTGGTCAGTCGATTGGCGGAGAACCAGTGGCCTTGGCGGATCCATTCGACCTACGACGAATCGATCGATCGCTTTCTGAACATCTTCGAGCGGGTGCACCGCCACGCGCCAATCGACAAGCTGCACTGGTTCATCGATCATGCGGAGACGATTTCCGAGCGGAATCTCGACCGCATCGCGGCTCTCGGCGGTGGTATCGCCATCCAGCATCGTATGGCCTACCAAGGGGAGTATTTCATCCGCCGATATGGCATTGAGGCCGTCCGACGGAAGCCTCCCATTCACCAGATGCTGGCCCGTGGTTTGCCGGTCGGTGCTGGCACCGATGGAACACGAGTGGCAAGTTACCATCCCTGGACAAGCCTGTGGTGGATGGTGACCTCCAAGACCGTGGGCGGGACGGTGATGAACCGGGAAGCGGACTGCCTGTCGCGGGAAGAGGCCTTGAGACGCTACACACTGGGGAGTGCGTGGTTTAGTCGCGAAGAGGATCGGAAGGGGAGTCTCCGCCTCGGTTACTTCGCCGATCTGGCGGTGCTGTCGGAGGACTATTTCCGCTGCGAGCCGGACGCGATTCGAGGGATTGAAAGTGTTTTGACCGTGGTGGGCGGTCGCTTGGTGCATGGGGCGGCGGAATTCGCCAAGTACGCACCGGAGATGCCCAAGGTGAGTCCCGATTGGTCGCCCGTCGCCCGCTTCGGCGGCTACGACAACTCGCTCCCGGTTCCGCCCAAGCATACGCATACTCCGATCATGGGGGCCGATGGACGAGTCTGGGCCACGGGTTGCGGCTGTGGGCAATAGTCGTGTTTCGATCGATACGTTCTAGGCCCTGT
>PNLE01000103.1 GCA_013822855.1 Planctomyces sp. | reverse complement strand
GTCACGTGTTGCTGGTGGACGATATCTTCGACACGGGTCGCACGATCGAACGGCTGGTCGGCGAGATCGAAGTCCTCGGCCCGGCCAGCGTGCGGACGCTGGTCCTCCTCTGGAAGACGGCCCGGCGAGAAGTGACCTGCCAGCCCGATTACCACGGCTTCCAAATCCCCGACGAGTTCGTCGTGGGCTACGGCCTCGACTACGACGGCAACCACCGCCACCTGCCGGAGATCTGCGTGCTGCCGAATGGTCAGTAGCGTGAGAGCAGCAATTCCTCTTGGCGACCTTCGCGCCTTCGCGTGAGGCCTCCCCGATAATCGACCCCGCTCCGATCAAGAGAAGACTATCTAACGCGAAGGCGCGAAGGAATGCTCGGCGAAGCCATAGATCCAGAGCAAAGCCCGGCTGGCAGAAGATTCAAATCTCCGGCTTTGAGGAAAACGCCGGAGATTCACGAATGGCCGAAGTGACTATTCGACTTTGAGCGAGGCTTTGCGGAGTGGGGGTGCGGGCAGGCTTTGGTACAGCGGGCCGGTGAGGCGGATGGGTTGGATGTCCAGCCGGATGTTCTCCACCGTGTAGTCGTCGCCACCGAAGGCTTCGGTGTACCAACCCCGGCTGCGCTCATCGCGGGAGAACTTGAATTCGAAGCCGTCGACGGCTTCGAACCGGGCGCGGGCTCCATCGAAGGCCAGACCGATCGCTTCCTGCTGCGTGCTGTCGATCAGTTCGCCCATCAGATCCGCGACGGCCATGTTGCCGAGGATGTCGTTGAAGAACAGGCGGCGGCGGTGCGAGGGGCGAAACTCGGGCGAGTTGGGATCGATGAACTCGTCGTCCAGCTTCTGTTGCGACGGCGTGACCTCCATCGTCAACAGGTCGAACTTGTCCCCGCGGTCGAGGTAGGTCAGTCGGACGTTGGAAAGGTTGAACCTGTCGACGGCGGCGTCGCGTTTCGCGTCGGACAAGTCCATGACGAGGGCTCCCTTGTAGCCCAGGACGCGGACATCCTTGCCGTTCCTCACGACGACGGCGGAATTCTCGTCAACGCCGATGCCGTACTTGATTCCTTCGGAATGCATGGCCACGAGCGAACGGGCGAACCGGCCCCGCACGAGGCAATGCTGTTCGACGAACCACTTCTCATCGAGCAGGCCCAGCCCCGGCCCCAGTTCCTTCCCCATCTCCACACCGCTGAGGAGCGTGTCGAGGACGGAATTGGCCGAACGGTACATGACTTTGCTCATGACGGCGGCACCCGCACTGGTGCCCGCGATGACACCGCCCCGGCGGTAGAGATCACGCATGGCATCCAGGAGCGGCAAAGGGTCGCCATCATCTGAGTGGAGGCCGCGAATGATCCGGTCCTGGGATCCGCCGAGAATGTAAATTCCGCTGCTTTCGCGGACGAGTGCCACAACATCGGGATCGGCTGCCGCTTCGCGCGGCGGCCGGGACATGTTCCGCCAGGCGACGGGAAGGGTGACCGTCTCGCCGCCGGCGGCTTCAATCGCCTCGGCCACCCACTTCGATTTGCGGATGGGGTCGTGCGTGGCCAGCGGCAAAATCGCGATCCGACTGCCAGGACCACCCGCCAGACGGACGATCTCCTCCCAGTACTCGCGTTGATCGAATCGTTCCGAGCCGCCGATGATCATCAGCGAACCAACGGTCTCGGGGATCTCGGCGGCGAGAGTTGCGGAGGAAGGAAACCACCAGAGGAGCAGTGAAAGAAGTGCCATCAATGAAGGCAGTTTCCACTGAGAAGAAAAGACGGGAGAGAAACGAATCGGCATGGCGTCGACAACGCCGGGTGGTTTGAGGGAAGACAACTCGCACTTCGTGTGACTCAACATCGCCAGCCTCATGTGAACGGTCATCCTGACGGAATTCACAAGCAAAACGGCTCGTCCGCTCTGCCATTGTAGCAGGTCTCCCGGCTGTCCGCCGAGGGGAGTTCCCGTGAATGTCAGGTTGAGGAGGCTCGACAATCAGGGGGACAAGACATAGCCACAGCAACTACCGGGCCGAACGAAGTGAAAAATCCTCACCGACTTTTCAGCAGCGACACACGCGGCATGTCGGCGGAACCGGAATGGGAATATGGGTGCGACGGTTCGCGGCGACCGATCCCGCTATTCGCCCTTGTCGAGGAACAATTGGATGCGGGCCTTGATCTCGTCCCGGACGCGGCGGAAGACGGCGAACTTCTCGTCGTCGGTTCCCGGAGCGTGGGCGGGGTCGAAGAAGGGCCAATGGACCTTCTTGCCGGTGCCGGGGAAGACGGGGCAGGCGTCGTCGGCGTTGCCACAGACCGTCACGACGAGGTCGAACGGCTTGGTGAGGTAGACGTTGAGCGATTTGCTTTCATTCTTGCCGATGTCGAGGCCGATCTCGGCCATCGCCTGCACGGCGAGATGGTGGACATAGCCCGCCGGCTTCGACCCGGCGGAGAACGCCTGCCATTGCCCCTGCCCCAGCGAATTCCAGAGACCTTCCGCCATCTGGGAGCGGCAGCTGTTGCCCGTGCAGAGAATCAGGACGTTTTTCATTTCCGAAGTCCTTGTGAAGTTCAGGTTGGCATACGCGGGATGGGATGACTCGATTCAGGTCAATCGGGTTCGAATGAGACTGGAGGGTTGACCGGATCCCGCTTTATGAGGTGGTGGCAGGGAACGGCGAGGAGTGCCCCCAGGGGACACGCGACCCAGTAGATCCAGAGATGCTGCCAGTGGCCGCTCACCAGGGCGGGGCCCAGGGAGCGGGCGGGATTCATCGAAGCCCCGGTGATCGGGCCGGCGAAGATCGCCTCCAACCCCACCACACCGCCGATGACCATGCCGACCAGCGGCCGCATGTCCGCCGGGCCGGTGACCACCTGCAGGACGGCGAGCATCAGAAACCAGGTGAGGAGCAGCTCGATCCAGAATGTCTGGAAGGGCGCGCCGCGGGGAAGCGTCGCCCCGAGGTGCACATCGGGGCGATCCGGGCTGACTCTTTGAAGATCCTCGGCGAAGAGAGTCAGCAGCACAAAACTGGCCAGGCAGGCGGCGGCGCATTGGGCAGCTATATAGAGCGAGAGTTTCAGCTCCCGCCGGGGGCTGGCGGGCCAGGCCGGGCCGTGCAGCAGCCCCGCCGTCCAAAGGCCGATGGAGACGGCGGGGTTCATGTGGGCACCGGAGACCGGCCCGAAGGTGTGGATGAGGGCCATGACGGCGAGGCCGAAGGTGAGGCCGATGCCGACATGCGTCACGGAGCCGCCGGTCACGTGGTTGATGACGATCGCGCCGGTCCCCGCGAAGACGAGTGTGAAGGTTCCCAGAGCCTCCGCCACGAGTGGCGAGACCCAGTCCTTCCAAAGATGGCCGTCGCCGCCATTCACAGTGATCTTGCCCACCACAAAGCTGTTGTCAGGGGGGACGGGGACATCCTCAGGGCCGACATCGGAATCGCGTGGGGAACTCACCGCAAGTTGTCATTATTGGGTGGGGTTGACGGAGGATTCGCCGAGTCGGCTGGTGGTGCGGCGGGCTGGGGCTCTTCCTTGGGCTTTTCGGTGGTTGGTTCCGTCGGAGCGGGTTTCGCCTCGGCTTCCGGCGTGGTGGCAGGCTTGGGCGGAGTGGGGGCCTCGCTGGATTCCGTTTTGGGCGGCGCGTCTTTGGGTGCTTCCGTAGCGGGCGTTTCCGTCTTGGGCGGTGTTGCGGTTTCGGAAGAGGTGACCGGAACGCGGCGCTTGGATTCCCCGCTCCCTGTCACGGGGAGCATGATCGAGCCGAGGACTCGCCGATTCTGGTCGTCCTGCACCCAGGCCACGAGCGAGAGGCCCACCAGATCGAGAGGCTTGACCTCGAACTTGATGCTGCGGTTGAGTTCCAGTTCCGCCAGACCCTCGGTCAATCCTTGGCGGATGTCGGCCAGGGGAACGGTTGTGGAGTACTTGAGTGCGTCGTTCTTGAGGCCCACCCCTTTGGCCCCGCCCAGCAGGCGGCGGACGACGAAGTGATGTTCGATGATGCCGTTCGGCCCGGGGAGCACCACGACGTTCTCCACGAGGGCGACCCGTAGACGGAGCGCGTCCTGTTCTTTGGGGAGCGTGGCCGTATCGACTACGGCGTTGACGGTGAGCTCTCCGTCCTTCACTTCGGCGGTGGCCGAGAGCTTGACCGTTGCCTGCTCCTTGAGGCCCGCGTCGACCTCACCCCGGAGCCGGGCGTAGGACATGCCGACATGCTGCAAGATCCCGCCGATCCCTGGCACCGGCCGTCCATCGACGAAGACCGACGGTGCGGCCTGGCCCTGGTAGTACGCGAAACGGTCTTCCCCGTCCTGGTTGGTGAGAGGATCCGGCGTGGGGATATTCATGTGGTAATGCAGCACGGAGATCGCAGGGATAGGGTAGGTCGCGACCAATGATTCCATGGCGATGGCCGAGGCAAGGCAGGGAGGGCAGCCCACGCCGGTGAAGGATTCGATCAGGGGAACATGGTGCCCTGCGGCCAGTTCGACGGGCGGGATCAGCTTGAGCGACTCTTGCCGCAATGTCTCGAAGGTCGAGTCGTAGAGCTTCTGGAGCATCGGTTCGAGGCCGTCCAGCGAGCCGCCATGGGACTCCTTCCACAATTTGATGAGGTTCTCGCGCGGTCCGGGTTGACCGGCCGGAGTTCCTTGCTGGGCGCGGGCCTGGAGGATCATCGCTTCCAACTGCGGCAGCGCCACCAGTTGCGAAAGGTACTCGATGGCTTCTTCCGATTTTTTCGTCTTCAGACTGTAATCGGCCAGGGCGTTGAGGATTTCCGGGTTGTAGGGTTCGGTTTCGAGGAACTTGCGGAGATCCTCGGCGGCCTTGTCGCTTGCAGCGCCATCCTGGGAGATCGCTTCGAGCGACAGCACCATGTCGAGGGCCCTGCGGCCCAGCTTTAGCTGTTCCTTGACCAGCTTGTTGTCCGTCAGCTTCTCCGCTTCCTCGAACTGACTGATCGCCTGCTGCGGGAAAAGCCGCTGCATGGTCATCTGCATGGCGAGGTTGACCCGTGCCGTCAGCACCATCGGCTCCCCCCAGATACCGGCGATGGCCAGATAGTCCTTCTCGAACTCGGCGAACTTCTCGGGGGTCCACTTGATGTCGCTCATCTGCGACATCTGGGCGAGGATGGCGGTCATCGCTTCGAAGCTGATCGGCAGTTGGGGGGCCTGCTGTGCGAGTCCCCACATGCTGGCGATGGGCGTCTTGGTCTCGGCGGCCTTCTTGAATTCCTCGGTTCCGATGGTGGGGAGAGAGTTCTTCAACTCCTTGGCGGTCACCATCTCGCCCGTGACTGGGAACATCCGGACAAAGCCGATGCCCGCCGGCTCGGGGGAGAGCGTTCCGAAAATGACACCCTTCTGGAGCTTCCCCCGAATGACGGCCTTCTGATCCTTCCCCAGTTGCAGATCGATGGTGATGTTCTCCCCGTCGATCTTGGCGGATTTGATCTGGGGTTCCTGCAGGATCTTCAAGTCTTCGAAGATCTTGACGGCGGGATCGGCTTGGGGATCGATATCCCACAGACCGACGATGAAGTCTTTGCGCTGTTCGGTGAAGACGACCATCCAGCGGCCGTCGATTGTGGTGACATTCTCGCGGGCGGCGAAAGGAGGCTTTTCGTTCTTGGCGGCTTCCCCTTCACCCTCCTTCTTGGCATCCGCAGCTTCCTTCTTGGCACCGCAGCCGGGGAGCAGGAGGACGGCCGGCCCGAGCGCGAGGAGCATCATCAGGACCAGCAGCCGGGGCATCGAACGAAGGGCGGCGAACATTCTCAATTCCTGCCAGGTTGCGGGATCGCGGAGTGCGGAAATGGTGGTCTTGAGGGAGACCACAGTCGGCTGAAAGCCTCGGTAGAAGCCCGCAGATTGACATGAATCCTAACCTTCGGGGTGCCATTTCGCACACGTGGGGCTCGGGGCGAGGCTGCTTGAATGATGAATTCTGGATGAATGACCGGTGTTCGGCAGCCACTCTCCCGGAAGATTCTGTTTCGATCGTCTCTTGCTACGCGGTAATCTTTGAATTCGCTGGAATCCGAAGTTATCTGGCCAGTTCGAAGCATGGATCGCGCATTGAGCAGTGAGGGACACCGCTTGGTCGATGTGGGCTGGGCGGCGGAAGTGGCCTTGAGGTGAGGGTGCAGAGATGTTGGATCAAACGAGGCTGTCGAACACTGCGTATCGTTTCACGAGCCGTCGGGGTGCCGATGTGACCGTGCTGGGCTGGGCCATGATGCTTGGCTGGCTGATATCGATGTCGCCCGCCCCATGGATGCCGCATGCCCAGGCGCAGTCCCTCCCGCCCGGAAATGTGATTCCCACGGAGTTCAGCCAAGATGACCAGCGGTTGGTCTTCACGGTTGCCAACGCGATGCACAACCACCCCGAACTCTATTATTACCTTTGCACGGATGACTCCGGGCGGGAGATTGTCCGCCCTCTTAAGGCCGCCACAACGAAGCCGGGTGGGAAACATCCCGAAAAGCCGCCAATCGTGGTCATGGACATCAAGCTGGATCGCTTCGGCACGAAACCCCAGCCGAAAGCCAGGAAGTATCTCGAAGACCTGATCGCGGCCCACAACAAGCGGCGGGCGGCGGGTGTGATGGTTGCGCAAGGTCCGGCGCCCCACCTCATGGGTGGCGGCGGAGTGGCTCCCGGCCCGTACGTGCCCCCGGACCCCCGGCAAATGCCCAAGCCGCAAGTGGATCCTGCAACAAAGAACAGCAGCCAGGCCATCTACGCGATGATTGCTGGCCAGATCACTCAGAGCTACCGGCTGAGAAACGATGATGTCATCGGAAAGCCGCTGGAAAATCTTATGGCGGCAGTCGAGACGAACGGGGCGGACGAGGCGATCAAGCGGGCTGCTGGCCGCATCGCACAATTGACACGCGACAGTGCGGATCGGCTTGAAGCGGCGAAGGAGGACCGTGACTTCCAGATTCGCTATGCCAACGAGCGGATGAACCGCGCCGAGCGAGGTGATTTCATCCGTGAAGAGCAACATGAATGGGTCGACTCGGATGGTCGAACCTACTCCAAGACGGTTGTGATCGACGACAACGAGAGCGTCTACAACCAAGCGTCCCGTGATCTGGCCCGCGCCGAGGGCAACACCGATTTCAAACTCAAGACGCTCAACGACGACCAGAAGCACGATCTGATGCATACCGCCCGCGCGCGGGCCTGGGATGAACTCGTTCCCGTCATGCCCGACAAGTTCGCAGGGCCCGTTTCAAACACGCCGCTCGTCGCGATCCGCTTCGTGCCCGAGGAGCGCCCTATCGACAAGGTTTATCCCTATCCGCAGTATTCGACCGGCTACTCGGAACGCTTCCAAGGAAAGTACGTCGCGAAGAATGTTTCCGGCAAGGAACTGCGGCATGCGACGTTCGCCGTCGATTTTTACCACTTCTCGACCATGCCCGAAGTGGCGACACGTCATGTCTACTATGTACCCCGCTGGGGCAAAGGCGAGGACTTGGAGATGTCGCGGATGCTGGTGCCCGACAAGACCCGGGGTGGCTATCGCTACAAGATTCCCACGACGGACCACATCAACGATCCGCCCCACTTCGAACTCGACGGCATGGCGGGCGTTCTGAAGATGGATCTCATGGTCTGGTCGAACGAAGCGAAGCAGAACAAGACGACCGTCACCTTCCGCGAGCGGGCCGATACGATCGCTCCCGTGCTACTCGCAGTGGCGGAGAAGACGTTGACCAGTTCGCAATTCAACTTCGCCGCCGCCCAGTCCGTCACCAAGGCCGCCAAATCCAAGCCCGCTCCCGCGAAACCCGCCAAGTCGAAAGGTGGGCCGCCGAAGAAACCGGTGCAGTCGATGGAGGAACGGGCGACAACCCTCATGGCGGGCTACCTGTCTCCGCTGATCGAGGTGCTGCCCAAGTCGTCCCCCTATTCCGAGAAGGCGCGGCATTACCTCGTCGATCCGAAGGGGGCGCGGGAGAACCTGCAGAAGTCGAAGCAATCGGGATTGCTCGCGGCTTGTGCGGTCGGCAAACGCTACGAGGGGGACTTCAATGGTCGCAAGGGGAACGGGAAGTTCGGCATCCTTTTCACGGAATGCAGCGCCGACGGAAACGCCATCCGGGCCGAGATCTACAACCCCGCCAATCCGAAACAAACCCGGCCGCTGGGTGGCTATGTGGCCATCAACCGCAAGACGACGGCGGAGTTCGTGTTCCTGATGGCGCTGGCCCCCGCCAGTGAATGGACCAAATCGCCCATCGACGCCATCAGTTTGGATCCCTTCGCCCCCGCGATCCAGACCTATGGATTCGAATGGGTCGACGGCAAGCTCAAGGGGATGTGCACGACGGGAAATTCGCTGTCGGATTATGTCTATACAGCGACCGACTATTTAGGGCACGAGCTGGCGGCTGTTTCTTCGGATTCGTCCCGACTGGAAGAAGCGAGACAGCGGATCAAGGCGAATCCCAAGTGGAAGATCCCCAAGCCAGGGCAGACCTCGACCGGTCAGAGCGACGGCAAGCTGCCGACTTCGGACGAGTTCCCGAGGGGCAATCCCTTCGCGCCACGCGGGACACCGGCGAAACCACCGGGTATCAACCGCAAACCTTCACCCGGTACTTCGGGAGAAAGTGGCCGCAAGGCGAGGTGAGCGTCTTGCCGATCGATACTGAGAGCCAACAACCGTTCCCCGGCAGGCCTGGCGGCGCTGGGTAAAGAGCAACTCCCGGCGTGGGCCTTGAAGGCCGGGAGTTTGACTTCGATGCCGTCCCCGTGGGCGATCATCGAACAATCTCAATGCAGATTCCCGGCGTTGAAGAAAACGCCGGGAATCATCTCATACGTGGGGACTCGCCCTCACCCCGGCCCTCTCCCAGAGGACTGGGCGAGGGGGTAGGAAGAGGCCGGGAACGTCGTTCATCCCACAGTCTTTACGACTTGCCGCCGTCCGATTTGGGGCTGCTGGGCTTGGGGGCTTCCGACTTGGGGCCGCTGGAGGACGAGCTACCGCTCGCGGATGATCCTCCGCTATCGCCCGAACTGGCGGGCTTATCGGCGGAGGCGGCTTTTTTGTAGTTTTCGCTGCGGTAGTCGGTGAGGTAGAAGCCCGAGCCTTTGAAGAGGATGCCGCCGCCGGCGCTGATGAGGCGGCGGGCCTTCTTCTTGGCGCAGGAGGGGCACTTCTTGGTGGGTTCGGCCTTGATCGACTGGAATTCCTCCCAGCGATGATCGCAGGCGTCGCAGGCGTATTCATACGTGGGCATGATGATTTCCGATCACTATCTGACGCGAGATGTAGGGGGACGCTTCCGGGACAAGCCCGTTGCTGAATGGAGTCCTAACTGTTCGGGGCGGAGGAGACGATCACCTTGGCGGGGCGGATGACGCGGTCGTGGAGGGTGAAGCCGCGTTCCACTTCCTGGATGACGGTCATCGGGGGATGATCGGCGCTGGGGATCTGCGTGATGGCTTCGTGGCGGTTGGGGTCGAACGGCTCGCCCACCGTTGCGATGACCACCGCCCCCATCCCGGCGAAGATGGTCTCGAACTGCTGGCTCACCATCTCGACCCCCTTGACGAGGTCTTCGAGTTTGGCAGAAGGGGACTTGGCGGCCAGGATCGCCCGCTGCAGGTTGTCGAAGCCGGGCAGGATCGTTCGCAGCAGGGTCGCGGCCCCGTACTTGCGTTCTTCTTCGGCCTCCTTCTGCACCCGGCGGCGGTAGTTCTCCAGATCGGCCACGGCGCGGGCCCACTTGTCCTTGAACTGGTCGCGCTCTTCCGTTAGGGCCTGAACCATGTTCACGGAATCGGCGTTGTCGTCGGTGTAATCAGGGTTCTCGGTGTTCATGGTTCCCGCACCTTTATTTAAGAAATGGACTCGACGAATAGGCGAGGAGGAAATGCGATGTAGAGAGTAAAGAAGTCAATGTGGAGGACAGCGATCCATAACTCATGCCCGCTCAAGACGGCGGGGGCTGCCACCCTATGTTCGGGAATCTGCCTCTCTGGCTACGAATCGCCGTCGCCGCCCGCGAAGAGATCCTTGATGGTTTCAAAGAAGGTTTTGCGATGTGGCGAAACCTGCTTGCTGTCGAGTTCGGCCATCTGCCGGAGCAGTTCCTCGTGTTTCTTGGAGAGCTTCTTGGGGACTTCCACCTGCACCTCGACTAGGAGATCGCCCCGTTGGCCCGAATGGGGATCGGGCATGCCGTGACCCCGCACCTTGATGACATCGCCCGGCTGCGTTCCGGCGGGGACCACCAGGTTGTGCTTGCCGGTGAGGATGGGGATTTCCAGCTCGGTTCCCAGACAAGCCTGGGCGTAGGTGATCGGCAAAGCGAAGCCGAGATCGCGGCCCATCCGCTCGAAGAGCTTGTGCTTCCTCACCACGATATCGACGTAGAGATCGCCGGGAGGGCCGCCCCCTTCGCCCGGTTCCCCCTCGCCCCGGATGCAGAGCTGCATGTCGTTGTCGACACCGGCGGGGACTTTGACCTCCAGCCGCACCTTGGTGGGGGTGTAGCGGGCACCGCGGCACTCTTCGCACTTCTGCCGCACGACACTTCCCTCGCCCCGGCAGACGGGGCAATTGGTCTGGATGCGGAAGAAGCCTTGGGACTGCACCACTTGGCCGCGACCGCCGCAGTAGTCGCACTTTTCGGGTGAGCTGCCGGGAGCGGCGCCGCTGCCATTGCACGTCTTGCACTTCTCGTGCTTTTCGATCTCCAGCTCGCGGGCACAACCGACGGCGGCGTCGACCAGATCGATGACCAGCCGGGAGCGGAGATCCGACCCGCGGCGTCCCCGATTGCCACCGGGCCGCCGCCTTCCGCCACCGCCGAACATGTCGCCAAAGAGATCGCCGAAGGCGCCGAAGATGTCGTCGACATCCTGGAAGCCCGCGCCTCCTCCGGCCCCTTGCACACCGGCATGGCCGAAGCGGTCGTAGCGGGCGCGCTTGTCGGAGTCGTAGAGCACCTCGAACGCCTCGGAGCATTCCTTGAAGGCATAGATCGCCTCCTCGTTGCCCGGATTGCGGTCGGGGTGGTGCTTGGCCGCCAGCTTGCGATAAGCCTTCTTCAGCTCATCGGCGGAAGCGGTCTTCTCGACACCCAGGATTTCGTAGTAATCGCGTTTCGAAGTCATCATTTCTTATCGGTCGGATCAATCGATCAATCGAGATGCTCTATGACATCGAGATGGAAAACGCCGATGTCTCAACAGCCATGTTGGATGCGAGTCTCGTCTTCGACAAGCCCCGTTTCGGACTGCAAGCCCGGACTCCAGCGAGACCGGGCTTGCAATGAACCAATGGGCAGCTCGCGGGAGCGGCTGTGAAAGTCGATCCCGCAAAGGCCCTTATCGAACATTCACTTACTTGATGGCCCCTTCGACGGCCTTCTTCTTGTCGCCCGGCTCGTTCCCCTTGGTCACCAGGACCTGGGTGGTGAGCATGAGGCCAGCGATCGACGAGGCGAACCGGAGGGCACTCTTCACAACCTTGGCGGGATCGACGATCCCGGCCTTGTACATGTCGACGTATTCGCCGGTCTGGGCGTTGAAACCGTGGTTCTTGGCGAGGCTGCGGACTTCATCCGCGACCACCGCGCCGTCGAGGCCGCAGTTGGCGACGATCTGGCGGATCGGGGCTTCGAGGGCCTTCACAACGATCTCGACACCGATCTTCTCGTCCCCCTTGGCCTTCACTTCGCTGGCCGCTTCGATGGCGCGCAGGAGGGCGACACCACCACCGGGAAGAATGCCTTCTTCCACAGCGGCGCGGGTCGCATGCAGGGCGTCTTCGAGACGGGCCTTGGTCTGCTTCATCTCGGCTTCGGTGGTGGCACCGACGGAGATGATCGCCACACCGCCGGTGAGCTTGGCGAGGCGTTCCTGGAACTTCTCGCGGTCGTATTCGCTGTCGGTCTGTTCGATCTGCTTGCGGATCTGGTCGACGCGGGTCTTGATGTCGTCGGAGTTGCCGGCCCCGTCGATGAGGGTCGTCTTGTCCTTGTCGACTTCGACGCGCTTCACCTGACCCAGATGGGCCAGTTCAACGGCTTCGAGCTTGATGCCGAGGTCTTCGGAGATCAGCGTCCCGCCGGTGAGGACGGCCATGTCGGCGAGCATCGCCTTGCGGCGGTCACCGAAGCCGGGAGCCTTCACGGCGGCGATCTGGAGGATGCCGCGGAGTTTGTTGACGACGAGGGCCGTCAAGGCTTCGCCATCGACATCTTCGGCCACGACGAGCAGCGGACGGCTGGTCTGGGCGACCTTCTCGAGCAGCGGCACGAATTCCCGCAGGCTGGAGATCTTCTTCTCGTAGAACAGCACGTAGGCGTTCTCGAGGATCACCTTCATGTCTTCGGCACTGGTGACGAAGTAAGGGGAGATGTACCCCTTGTCGAACTGCATCCCTTCGGCGAGGTCGAGGGTGATGTTGTTCCCCTTGCCCTCTTCGACGGTGATGACGCCATCGCGGCCGACCTTCTCCATGGCGTCGGCGATGAGATCACCGATGGCCTTGTCGTTGTTGGCCGAGATCGAACCGACCTGGGCGATCTCTTCCTTCGAAGCGACCGGCTTGGCGATCCCTTCGATGAACTTGACGGCAGCTTCGACAGCCTTGTCGATCCCCTTGCGGACGACCGTCGGGTTGGCCCCGAGGGTCAGGCTCCGCAGACCCTGCGAATAGATCGCCCGGGCGAGGACCGTCGCGGTCGTGGTGCCGTCGCCGGCGATGTCGCTCGTCTTGGAGGCGACTTCGTTGACGAGTTTGGCGCCCATGTTCTCGAACGGATCGTCGAGTTCGACTTCCTTCGAGACGGTGACGCCGTCCTTGGTGACGACGGGGTTGCCGAAGCTCTTGTCGATGATGACGTTGCGGCCCGTGGGGCCCATGGTCACGGCGACGGCTTGGGCGAGGGTATCGACGCCACGCTGCAGCTTCACGCGGGCGAGGTCTTCAAACAGCAGTTGCTTAGCCACAGAAGAAATTCCTTATTGAGAAGCCGCTGCTTTGATAAGTCGCGGTCTTGATGAACCGCGATACAGACAAAACCAGTGCTGGCGAGGCGGCGAACGATCAAATGACTGGAAAAACTATCGCTGAATACAAGGTCGCCCGATGACTGGGAGGAGCACTGCTGGGCGAGCCAGCAGTGGCACCCGGGACGACCTATCTATCAAGAAACTAGGCAGTATCTAGAAGTTAGCCAGTGACCTTGGCGAGGATATCGGCTTCGCGCAGGATCTTGACTTCGACGCCGTCGACTTCGATTTCGGTCCCGCCGTACTTGGCGAAGAGGACTTCATCGCCGACGACCAGCGAGATCGGGTGACGATCGCCGCTGTCGAGGAGCCGGCCTGGTCCCACGGCGACCACCTTGCCGCGCTGGGGCTTTTCCTTGGCGGCGTCCGGCAGGACGATGCCGCCGGCGGTCTTTTCTTCGGCGACGAGAGGCTGCACCACAACACGATCATCCAAAGGCTTCAGGGCCATCGAGAAACTCCTCTGTAGTAATTGATTTCAAATGGTTGTTGATTTCAAAACCGTGCGGCGGCAGGTCTTCGCGAGACGAACTCTTTCAGTTTCAACCGCCGGGCTTTGAAGTTTGTTTTAACTGACTCGATCTCTTGATGAACAACTCGCCGGGCGGTTACCCGAGCGATATTCATTGCTGGCAAATCCGGATGAGGAAGCGTGACGACTAGAAGCCGCCCATGCCACCCATACCGCCCATTCCCATGCCGCCCATCCCACCCATGCCGCCGCCCATTCCACCCATGTCGTGGTCATGGTCGTGGCCGCCACCGGCTTCGGGAGCCTTGGGCTCTTCGACGATGATGGAGTCGGTGGTCAGGAGGAGCGAGGCGACGCTGGCACCGTTCTGCAGGGCCGAGCGGACGACCTTGGCGGGGTCGACGACGCCGAATTCGAACATGTCGCCGTAACGCTCGTTGAGGGCGTCATAGCCGTGCGACTTGTCCTTCGACTTGCGGACATGGTTCGCCACGACGGAGCCATCGAGGCCCGCGTTCTCGGCGATCGTCCGCAGAGGCATTTCGAGGACGCTGCGGATAAGGTCGACACCCAGCTTTTCGTCACCCTTGACGTCGAGCTTTTCGAGGGCGGCGTTGCAGCGGACAAGGGCCACGCCACCGCCGGGAACAACACCTTCTTCAATCGCGGCCCGGGTGGCGGCGAGTGCGTCGTCGATGAGGTCCTTGCGTTCCTTCATCTCGGTTTCGGTGTGGGCACCGACGCGGATCTGGGCCACGCCACCAGCGATCTTGGCGAGCCGCTCCTGGAGCTTCTCGCGGTCGTAATCGCTGTCGGTCCGCTCGATTTCCTTGCGGATCAGCTCGGCCCGGCCTTCGATGGCGGTCTTGCTGCCGGCACCCTGGATGACCGTGGTGTTCTCGCTGTCGACGCGGATCTTCTTGGCGACGCCCAGATCGGTCAGCTCGACGCTTTCCAGCTTGAGGCCGAGGTCTTTGAAGATCGCCTTGCCACCGGTGAGGATGGCAATGTCTTCGAGCATCGCCTTGCGGCGGTCGCCATAGCCGGGAGCCTTGACGGCCACCACGCGGAGGATACCGCGGAGCTTGTTGACCACCAGCGTGGCGAGTGCTTCGCCTTCGATGTCTTCGGCGATGATCAGGAGGGGGAGGTTCCCCTTCGAGATCTTCTCGAGCAGCGGCACCAGCGACTTGGCCTGGCTGATCTTCTCTTCGAAAATCAGAATGCGGCAGTTGTCGTATTCGACAACCTGATCGTCGGCGTTGGTCACGAAGTGCGGCGAGAGATAGCCGCGTTCGAACTGCATCCCTTCGACGAGGTCGACTTCGGTTTCGACGCCGCGACCTTCTTCGACGGTGATGACGCCGTCCTTGCCCACCTTGAGGAGGGCGTCGGCGAGAATCTTGCCGACTTCCTTATCGTTGTTGCCAGCGATGGCGGCGACGGTCTCAATCCCCTTGCGGTCGTCGGCCTTGACGGGCTTGGCGACTCGCTTGAGTTCGATACCGACGGCGTCGACGGCCTTCTGGATCCCGCGGCTCATGGCGACGGGGTCGGCCCCGGCGGCGAGGTAACGCAGGCCGTTGCGGAAGATCGCTTCGGCGAGCACGGTCGCGGTGGTCGTTCCGTCACCGGCCGAATCGCCCGTCTTGGAGGCCGCTTCCTTGACCAGCTGGGCCCCCATGTTTTCGAACTTGTCTTCGAGATCGATGTCCTGGGCGACGGTCACGCCGTCCTTGGTCACCTTGGGCGAGCCCCATCCCTTGTCGAGGACCGCGTTGCGGCCGCGGGGGCCGAGCGTGCTCTTGACCGCGCGGGCCAACTTGGAGACACCCTCCAAGAGGCTCTTCCGCGCATCCTCGTCGAAACTAATAAGCTTGGCCACAGTCACTCCTCAATCAGCAAGTGCGTCTCATGTCGATAGGGGCGAATTCACCCGGCGGCAATGTTCGTGTTGGCGAAGACAGCCACCCGGAGCGGTTCACCGCTGCGTGTGAATCTCGTGCGTTCGGTTTTCCGGCGTCCGGCTGAACCTTGGCGTGCGAGATCAAGCATGCACATCCCGTGCCCAGCGGATGCCCGCCGCCGCAACACAATTTTGAGAAACAACTTGCGCCATTTCGGCAGTCGCCTGCCACTCTCCTCTGGGCTGCCAACTTGGCAGAATCGCGGCTTTCCGGGGGTGAGGTTCTGACAGAATCGCGAAGAGACCTGCCAAACTTGTCACCGGCATGGCACACTCGTGGTGATCGTCGGGCCACGTTCAACGAGGTGGCCTGATGGCGCACCTCACATCTTTACAGCGAGTCACGACCATGTGGAATCGCCGGCAATGGCTGCAAACATCCCTCGCGCGCACCACGTTGGCCGCCACCGGTGGCCTCGGAGCGGCGGGGGGCTGGCTCGCTGGTGGCGCACCTCCTGTGCTGGCCCAAGGGCCAGCGGTGCGGGGACCTGTGGCGCACCGGCCCGCCAAGCTGCAGAGCGGGTTCAGCTTGTACGGTGTGACCGATCTGCCGCTCCCCAAGGCGCTGGCGTTCATCGCCGAGTGCGGGTTCGGCGGCGTGGAGCTGCCCCTCATGCCGGGCGGGTTGTTCGATCCCCAGCGGCTCACCGCCGCCGATCGCACACTGATCCGCGCGCAGCTCGAAGCGGAATCGCTCGACCTGCAAGCCGTCATGGAGAACCTGCCCACGTTCGATCAGCGGCTGGCTCCCACCGAAGAAGAGCGGCGGCTGCGGCACGCCATTCAACTTTCGCGGGATGTCTCCCCCGACTCCCGCCCCCTCGTGGAAACCATCCTGGGAGGCAAGCCCGGCGAGTGGCAGCGGCTGCAAAGCTTCGCCATCGATCAACTTGCCCGCTGGGAACGGCTGGCCCGGGCGGAGGACGCCATCATCGCCATCAAGCCGCACATCGCCCACGCGCTGCAGCACCCGGACGACATCCGCGAAGTCTTCCGCCAGATTGCCAGCCCTCATCTGCGGCTGGCCTTCGACTACGCCCATCTCGAGCGGCAGCAGATCCCGATCGAAGCCGCCGTCCGTACGCTCGCCCCCTACGCGGTCTTCGTCCATCTGAAAGACAACATCCAGACGGAAAAAGGCTGGCAATTCGCCCTCCCCGGCCAAGGAACCACCGATTACCCCCGGCTCCTCGTCGCCCTGAAGGAAGCCGGCTACCGCGGCCCGATCTGCGTGGAAGTCTCCAGCCAAGTCTTCTCCAAACCGGGCTTCAACAGCAAAGAAGCCATCGCCAGCAGCTGGACGGCTTTAAGGCCCGCGTTTGAGAAGGCGGGGATCATTGCGGTGGCGTGAGGGCTGGGCAGTTATATCAGACAAAAAACGATCGTACAGAACCGCTTGTGCCACGGGCATACAAGGCGATCGAAGACAATCAACTTCCGCTACTCCGCGAAAAAACCATATGCTACCTGATGAAGAAGTCGTGCTTGAAAAATGTCGGCTTCTTGATGGAGGAAGTTCGCTGCGGCTGACGCATCGTCCGACCGGACTGTCTGTCTTGGGTGAGCCGAGCGAAAGGCCGTATCTGGAGCGGGTGCTGGAGTTGCATCAGAAGCTGACAAAACTAATCGAGGAATCGCAAAGGTGTT
>PNLE01000102.1 GCA_013822855.1 Planctomyces sp. | reverse complement strand
AAATGAGGTCTCTGGCAGCGCCGCAACACCGTCAGAGTCCCCTCTGGGATTCGAGAGACTCACTTGGCAGTTCTTCCGTCAACGAAACCTCCTCTGCCTGCGGCACACAGGTTGTCCGCAGACGGTCAACCTCTGCCACCCTGCGTTTGGGAGGGCAACGGAGATGTTTTTTGCGACTTGGCGCGGTCGAGGTGATGGTGGGTTGCGCAGAGCCTTAACCCACCCTACACGGCTTAACCTGCCCTACTTGGCTAGTTTGCTTTTCATCCAAACGTGTGATCGTGGTTTGCCAGTTGTGAAATACTAATGTCCGTCGCTGACGCTTCCGGCTCGTCGCGGCGGCGGGGATCAGGGTGCGGGTGGTGGGGTGTGGATGTAGCCGCTTTGGGTGATGAGGCGGGCGGAGCGGCTGAAGGTGAGGTAGTTCCAGGCCCATTGGATCAGCACCAGGAGGCGGCTTTCGAAGCTGACGATCTGGATCAGGTGAATGAAGAGCCACATCAGCCAGGCGATGAGGCCGGTGAATTTCCAGTTGCCGACCTGGGCGATGGCGGCTTTGCGGCCGATCGTCGCCATGCTTCCCAGATCCTTGTATTGAAAACCGGGGACGGTGACGTTCTGAAAGCGGGACTGGATGACCTTGGCGACGTATTTGCCCTGCTGCATGGCGGCGGGGGCGACGCCGGGGACGGGTTGGCCGCCGGGCTGCTTGAAGTGGGCCATGTCTCCGATGACGAAGACATGCGGGTGGCCGGGGAGGGTGAGGTCGCTCTGGACTTCGATGCGGCCTTGCCGATCGAGCGGGGCACCGGTGGCTTCGGAGAGAAGCTTCGCGAGGGGCGAGGCGCTGACGCCGGCGGCCCAGAGGACGTTGGCAGCGCGGATCACTTCTGTTCCCGTGGGCGTGGCCACATGGGCGCCCTCCGCATCCACACTGTGGATCTTGACGTTGGTGCGAACCTCGACCCCCATCTCGACGAGTTTGGTTTGAGCGGAGAGGGCGAGATCCTCGGCATAGGCCATGAGGATGCGGGGGGCGGCGTCGATGAGGATGATGCGCGTTTCCGCCGGATTGATGATGCGGAAATCGTGGCGGAGGGTGTGGCGGGCGATCTCGGCGAGGGTGCCGGCGAGTTCGACGCCAGTGGGGCCACCGCCGACGATGACGAAGGTGAGGAGGTGCTCGCGAGCGTGCGGCGTGGGGAGTTTATCGGCCTCTTCGAAGGCGGTGAGGACGCGGCCGCGGATCTCGATGGCGTCTTCGATCGACTTCAGGCCGGGGGCGTTGCGCGCCCAGTGGTCGTTGCCGAAGTATCCAGTACGGGCACCGGCGGCGACGAGCAGGGTGTCGAAGGTGAGTTCGCCTTCCTTGAGGAGCACTTTCCGGTGGGGGAGGTCGAAGCCGACGACGTCGTCCATCTGCACGTGGACGTTGCGCTGGCGGGCGAAAATGGATCGCAGGGGGGCGGCGATGTTGCCGGGGGAGAGGCCGCCGGTGGCGACCTGATAGAGCAGCGGCTGGAACAGGTGGAAGTTGCGACGGTCGACGAGGGTGATGTCGACGGGGGCTTTGCGAAGGGATTTGGTGGCACTGAGGCCGCCGAACCCGCCGCCGACAATGACCACGCGATGTTTGCCGGAAAGGCTCATGGAGGCTGCTTTCAAGGGAGTTGCCGCAAGCGGCTGAGAAGGCTTGCGGGAGTCCAGCCGGAGGATTCAGTCGAGAAACTTGGGGGAGTTTGCAGACTTAAGAGGCCTTGGTGAGTGAACCGAGAAGCCGCGATTATGTGAACCGGGATTCGGGTGAACGAATACGTAATCTCTGGGATTCAGCGTAACGCGTTGGGATACCGTTGCTTGTGAACATTCTCAGACTTCCTTGCGACCCGATTTTGTGGAAGATACACTCTCCAGTTCAATACGAGGAGTCGGGTAACAGACGCGGGCAGGCCGCGATCGGGTTTTCCATTGCCGTATTCGACTGAGCGTTCTCACCCCCCATATTGCTTCGCCTCCACGACGATCGTGGAAATGTGGAGCAGTTTTTGAAGAGTTCAAGGTTCGTCCGATGAAAAAAGACATTCATCCCGAGTATCGCGAAGTCGTCTTTGTTGACATGTCCACGGGCGAAAAGTTCGTGACACGCTCGACGATCAAGACGGAAAAGACCGTCGAGCACGAAGGCCAGAAGCTGCCGCTCGTGACGGTCGACATCAGTTCGCTCTCGCACCCGTTCTTCACGGGCAAGCAGAAGTTCATCGACATCGCCGGCCGCGTCGAGAAATTCCAGAAGAAGTACAATTGGGATAAGCGAGAAAAGAAGTAGCGCAACGGGCTTTATGGAGGATCAAGTCCTCGTCGGTCGAGCGGCTGGTTCAAGTCGCCTGCCGTTGTGCCTGTTTATTGCTGCCGAACCTTGGTGCCGTCGGGTCGGCTGATCCGGCGGCACTGTTGTTTTCTGAGTTTCAAAGTTTTTGCATTCCCAGTCGCCGCAGTGCCTCCACGGCCCTTGGCCTCAATGCTCGCGGATTGGGTTTTCTGTTCGGATATTGCCATGACCGCTCGACTGTTTCCCACACTCCAGGCCAAGTTGTCTCGCTTTCTGGAACTTGAGTCGCAGCTGCAGGATCCCGAGGTTCTGGCCGATGTCACGAAGATGCTCGAGATCCAGCGCGAGCATGGTGGCCTGTCGAAGATCGCCCAGACGATTCGCGAGTTCAACACGCTGCAGGATGATCTCGCCGCCGCCGAATTGATGCTCCATGAAGCTTCGGACGGTGAAACGCGCGAGATCGCCCAGGCCGAGATCGACGAGCTGAAGCCGCGTTTCGAGCCGCTCAAGACCGAACTGGAAGACATGGTGACGGCGGGGGATTCGCTCACCCGCGGCAGTTTGATCATGGAAATCCGGGCCGGAACGGGGGGCGACGAAGCCGCCCTCTTCGCCCGCGATCTTTATGAGATGTACACCCGCTATGTGGATATCCAGGGGTGGAAGTACGAAGTCATGGAAATCGCGACTTCGGAACTCGGCGGCCTCAAGGAAGTGGTGATGACCATCACCGGCCCCGGGGCTTATCACCGGCTGCAATTCGAAAGCGGCGGCCACCGCGTGCAGCGTGTTCCTGAGACCGAAACCCAGGGGCGGGTCCACACCAGTGCCGCGACGGTCGCCGTGATGGCCGAGGCTAGCGAAATCGATGTCGAGATCCGGGATGAAGACCTGCGGATCGACACCATGCGCGCCGGCGGCCCTGGCGGTCAAAAAGTGAACAAGACCGAGTCGGCCGTGCGCATCACGCACATGCCATCGGGACTGGTGGTCCGCATCCAGGACGAAAAGAGTCAGCACAAAAACAAGGCCAAGGCGCTGCGGGTGTTGCGCTCCCGTTTGATGGAACTCCGCGAATCCCAGGCACATGCCGTCCGAGCCGAGCAACGCCGCACGCTGGTCGGTTCGGGGGATCGCAGCGAGCGGATCCGCACTTACAACTTCCCGCAGAATCGCCTCACCGACCACCGCATCGGCCTGACGGTCTACAAGCTCGATCAGATCATGCAGGGAAACATGGACGAACTGATCATGCCCATTCTCGCTTTCGATCGCGAAGAGCGGCTGAAAGGCAATGTCACCTCGGAGACATGATCGCTGCGTTTTCGATGCTTGGGGTGTCCCTCAAACGGATCGATACCGCCCTCAAAATGCTCTTCCGATCCAATCTTTGTGGCGAGCGCAATCAGCCTCCACATCAGAAATGGGTCTTCGGGTCGTCTCGCAAGACGGCCTTGAATAGGTGAGTTTGACGGTATTTCCGGTTGTCGGACGCCACGAATGGCCGATTTTGCCGATAGTTCGCTGCTTCAGCAGCTCTGTTCGTCTTGACGCCGCAAGCCCGCTTTGGGAGATTTCCCGCGAGATGCGGTCTCTGTGTTTCGACTGGCCTACCAGGAAGGTATGCAGTCGTGCTGGCCTCCAAGGCCTGGGTTGTCACGCACCGGCGTGCACTCCCTGATCTGGAGAGGACTGAACACCGCACCGTATTGAGTTCATCACCCGGCAAGCAAAGGAGTGCCCGCGCCGTGAAAATCGCGTTCCGTCCGTTCCATCAGATCGCTCGTGTGGCCCTCGTCGTCGCTTTGACCGGAGCCATGTTCGGCATGGGCGTGAGCGCTCTTGCCCAGGCTCCCGCCGCTGAAGCCGGTCGGGCCCACAAGGTGGCCCTCATCGACATGGCCGTCATCTTCAAGCAGTACAAGAAGTTCGAAGTCCTGCGTGAAGACCTCAAGGCCGAGATCGAGCAGAGCGAAGTCAAGGCCAAGGAAATGGCCACCAATCTGCAGGGCCTGCAGCAGAAAATGAAGAGCTTCAAGGAAGGTAGCCCCGAGTTCACTTCCGCCGAGAAGCAGCTCGCCACCGCCTCCGCCGAGTTCGAAGCCTTCCGCCGGTCGGCTCAGCGTGATTTCCTCAAGAAGGAAAGCGAGATCTACCACACGGTCTATCTCGAAGTCACCGACGCCGTCGCCAAGTACGCCCAGTACTACAAGTACACCCTCGTCCTGCGGTTCAGCAGCGAAGAACTCGACCGCGACAACCCCCAGGGTCTGATCCAGGGGATGAATCGCCAGGTCGTCTACTTCGAAGCTGAAAACGACATCACCCAGCCCGTCCTCAAGTATCTGAACCAGAAGTTCGGCGGCGCCAGCGGGGCACCAGCCACACCTCGGGCCGCGGAAGCTCCCCGAGCCGGCACTCCTCGCTAAATGATCTCCAGGTCGTGAGAAGACTTAGGTCTTCCCAGCGGCTTGATCGTCGGTTGAACTGCCCTCGATACCCGGTAAACAGTGCCCAGTGAACAGCGATCTTTCCGGGCCATCCGCGACTTCCAAATCGCGGGTGGTCTGGTTCCCTGAACAGATCCTGTTCAGGCCGCGGTTCACAGGCTTTCCCTCGGATCGAACGACTCCCGTTTCCCTTCGACTCCTTTCCGGAGCAGACCATGCGCGTGCCCAGACGCCAGCGAACACTGGAACGGGCCGTTGAAATGAGTGGCATCGGCTTCTTCACGAACGCCGACGTGACCATCTCGTTTCATCCGCAGGCCGAAGGGATGGGAATCAGCTTTCAGAGGATCGATCTCAAGTCGACCGCCCCGGTTCCCGCAAGAATTGAGCATGTCGTCAAGAAGGAACGTCGCACCGCCATCTCCAATGGCGAGGCGACCATCGAATTGATCGAACATGTCATGGCCGCCTTGGCTGGTTTGCAGATCGACAATTGCCTCGTGCGACTCAACGCTCCCGAGCCTCCCGGTTGCGATGGATCCAGCCTCGATTTCGTCCAGTGCCTGCTCGATGGCGGGATCGTCGAACAGAACGCCTACCGGGATCTCGTTGTCGTCACGCAGTCTCAGGCCATCTCCACCGGCAACGACGAGGTGGCCCTTTCCGCCAGTCCCATCAGTCGCCATGGTCTGGTCATCACCTACGATCTCGACTACGGTCCCCGTTCGCCGGTGAAGCCGCAGTCGTTCTCGCTGGAGGTGACACCCGAAACCTTCATCACCCTCGTCGCGTTTGCTCGCACATTCGTCCTGGAGGATGAAGTCAAGTTCCTCAGGTCGCAAGGCTATGGCCAGCGTCTCACCGAGAAGGATCTGCTGATCTTCGGGCCGGAAGGTCCCATCGGCAACGCCTTGCGGGCTCGCGATGAATGTGTCCGTCACAAGATTCTCGATTGCATCGGCGACTTCGCCTTGATCGGCTGCGATCTGCATGGCCACTTCCGGGCCTTCCGCACCGGTCACCACCACAACCACCAGATCATTGAACGGATCCAGCGGACGCATGATGTGATCCGCGCTCCCGAATATGTGGCCCGCCAGCCGCACTTCCCCCTCAAAGGGGTTGCCCACGAGTTGGCCGGGTCGAATTGAACGCCGTTTGGAATCTGACGACCAGTTAAGGAGTTTCGCAACGTTTACCGATGGCACTTCACCGGCGATGCCGATGAAACCACAGTCTACTCTCCGCAGGAAGTTTCCATCCCTTCGCCCCACCACCTGATAAGACGCTGCGGCCCTTCGTGAAGCACCTTGCGGATCCAACACTCCGCAAACACGACTTCCCCATCCGCCCCGCGTCATGCGTTAGACAAGGATGTCGCCGCATGGCCTCAAGAATTTCCCCGCTGGCACAAATCGATCCCCACGCGAAGATCGGCGACAACGTCGACATCGGCCCGTTCTGCGTGATCGGACCGCATGTCACGATCGGCTCGGGCTGCCAGTTCGACAGCCACGTCACCGTCACCGGTCATACGATCATCGGCCAGCGGAACCGCATGTTCCCCTTCGTGGCCCTGGGCGGCGAGCCGCAGGACCTCGGATACTCCGGGGCTCCTACCTATCTCGACATCGGCGACGACAACACCTTCCGTGAAGGTGTTACCGTCCATCGCGGTGCCGAGAAGGAAGACTACATCACGCGGATCGGCAACAACAATTACCTCATGGCCAACAGCCACGTCGGTCACAATTGCCACGTCCACAACAACATCATGCTGGCGAACGGCTGCCTCCTCGCGGGGCATGTCCACGTCTACGACAACGCCTTCGTTTCGGGCAACTCGGTGGTCCACCAGTTCGCCTCGATCGGCACGCATGCCTTCCTTTCGGGCGGCTGCCGGGCACCCACCGACATTCCTCCCTACATGATCTCCGCCGGCAGCGACGAGCCCAAGATCGTCTCGGTCAACCTGATCGGGTTGAAGCGCCGGGGCCTCCCCGAATCGACGATCAACATCATCCGCCAGGCCCATCGCCTGCTCTTCCGCGATCACAAGCCGCTGGACGAGGCCCGGCACCTGCTGCTGGCCGCCTGCGACGATGTCATCCCCTGGGAACTCACCAACCTGCTCGATTTCCTGGAACAGCAACGACAGGGCAAGCAAGGCCGGGCCCGTGAAGCCGTCCGCAGCCGCCCTGCCAATCCCCACCCACTTCGGAGAGCGGCATGAGCCGAGTCAGAATGGCCGTCATCGGCGTCGGTGCCCTTGGCAGGCACCACGCGCGGATTCTCAGCGAACTTCCGGAAGTCCAGCTGGTGGCTGTCGTCGACAGCCATGCCGAGCGGGGACAGGAAGTGGCCGAGAAATGCCGCACCCGCTGGGTCTCGAACTATCGTCATCTGCTCGACCGCGTCGATGCGGTCTCGATTGTCGTGCCGACCTTCGCTCACCTGAGTGTCGCCGGCGACTTCCTGCGGGCTGGTGTTCCCGTCCTCGTCGAGAAGCCGCTGGCCGGTCACCTGGGCGATGCCCAGCAGATCGCGCAGCTGGCCCGGCAGATGGGCACGCTGCTCCAGGTGGGGCATGTCGAACGCTTCAATCCCGCCATGGTCGCCGCCAAGCCGCACATCGAAGCGCCCCGGTACATCCGCGCGGAGCGCGTCAGCCCGTACGCCTTCCGCTCGACCGATATCGGCGTCGTCCATGATCTGATGATCCACGACATCGATCTCGTCCATTGGCTGGCTGGCACCAGCGATGTGGTGCATGTCGAAGCCATGGGTGTTTCCGTCATGGGCGAGCATGAGGATATCGCCCAGGCTCGGCTCCACTTCGCCAACGGCTGCATCGCCGACATCACCGCCAACCGCGTCCATCCGACGGCTTCCCGCAAGATCGAAGCCTATGGCCTTCGCGGCACGGTTCACATCGACATGCATGCCCGCACCGTCTGGCGCATGTCCCCTTCGCTGGAGCTCCTTCAGGGCGAATCCCCGTTGGCCAAATCCCGTGAGCCGGGGGCCAACATCGAACAGCTCAAGAAGGACGTCTTCACGAAGTACCTCCACCCGGAAAACCTGGCTGTGGGCGAGGGCGATGCCCTGACCGCCGAACTCAAGCAGTTCGTCCGGTGCGTGCAGACCGGCCGCCAGCCACTGGTGGGTGGCGAGGAAGGTGTCGCCGCGATGAAGACCGCCGACATGGTTCTTCAAAGCCTCCAGTCGCATCAGTGGAACGGCGTCCCCCACGGCCCCGTCGGCCCGCTCCCCTGGCAACCGAAACCCCAGCTGCGAGTCGCCGCCTAACTCGGCTTCGCACCGCACGACAATTTCATCTCGCAGTGAAAACCAACAAGGCCCGGTTTCTTCCAGGAAGAAACCGGGCCTTGGCTTTGATACGAATTCCAATTGGAAACATCGTTCCATGTGCCATGCTTGCAGCTCTGGGCAAGCATGTTTTGCGATCCTCAACGCGCAACTTCGAGTTGTGACTCGTACGAGTCACACGCGTTCCAATTTGAAATAGCGATCGTGTGGCATGCCCCGCAGCTTTGTGCGGGCATGTTTTCGTGACTTTCAACGCGCCACTTCATGTTGAGATTCGTATCATGCTTCAATAACTCAACTTCGATTTGAACGACCTACCGATTCGGCGGGCCTCACCCGGCATCGCTATGCGTGGCCACGCCAGCAGCCGCTCACCATGCTGCGGCTGCATCTCCCTGTCGCGACTATCCCATTGCAAACTGCTGCGGAAAGGTCGAGTTCGCGCTGCGAAACAGCCATAGCAAATTACGGAGGAAAAGGGGGCAGGACTCGTTTCTGCTCCCCGCTGCGATTGCTGTCAGGCCGGAAGTGACGGACGCACGTCGGGCCGAGATTGCGAAGGTTGCGGTATCGCATGGTGGCCAAGTGCGGTGCAGCATGAAATTGTAATCAGCGGTTCGTCGCAACTCGTTTGCCAGTCTGACGCATCAAGATTGACAAGTCCATGCCGCACCGCCAAGCTGCGGTAATCTTCTACCGCACTTCGGCGGTCGAATACCTGTTCGGCAATAGAGGAGAAGCACTGTGCGTGAACGGGCGCACGAAAAAGGCCGTACCTATCAACGAGCGTCAAAACGCTGGTTGCTATCGCATTCGTTATTTGGTTACGGTGTTGCCGAGTTTGGCGACGCCTACGATATAAGCTGTAGCGCTGCTGAAATCGGGGGCGAAGGTTTCGACTTTTCATTAAAACTAATGCGAGCGGCTGAGGTTGAACGAATTCTTTACGCTGAGTGCAAGTTCCGTGACGAACAGTCAGGAAGGACAGACTCAGAGTTCAAGGCATACCTCTGCTCCGTTTATCGTGCGTTGACTAACGCGTCCAACGACGTCGCAGCAAAAGCGGAGTTCCTGTTCGTTGCAACGGTACCGCCAGATTCGTGGCGTGAATTTCTGCGAAACAAGGCGAAATTCATCCGTACCACCATTACCGCCGCGAAGTTGCAGATCGATGATATCATTTTGAATCGGGTTTGTTCTCAAGCAGATGTCATCGTGTTAGGCGAACGAGTGATCGTGGAGGCGGGATAATGGGCCTTGCTTTATCTAGAGAGTCATTTGATCATTGGATTGAACGGTGGTCTCCATTCGTTCAAGACAAGTTCTTCGCCGAATTTGAGGCGGCCACTGGAATTTCTCGCGACACTACGCATTGGCCCAGCGGCGATCAAACCTACTGGAAACTCGGCAGCTACACACGCTACGGCGTTTTCACGCTCTTTCTTACATACCTGCTAGAAGGTGGCTTCGAATCCGAACTCGAAGAGGACGAAGACATTGAATTGGCGGCTCTACACTCGTTTCGCGCACAGCTTACTCCAGCTTCCATAGAGGTTCAGTTCGCGTCGCATTTCACGGATACTGGCGACAGCGATACCATCTTTGTGCCCGCCTTGTTTGACGAACCGTTTCACTGGGATGAATCATGGGTCGCGAGCATACCGGCCGCGGTCATTGCATTGGAGTCGCTTGCCAAGTCGCTTGATTTTTCGCTAGAGGCCGATAGTGAACTAGAAACTGTCGATGACAAATGGGACGCTGTTGCGACCTCGCGAAACATCGCTCGCGATTTATATGCGTTTTTCAAGGAATCCGGAAACTCATGTGTCGCATACTCGTGATACTGCCGAACCAAGCCGTGAACCGGAGCGGCGAAGTCGGATTGTTTTGAGATGGACAATTTTTCGTCGCCGCCCGGTTACGGCCGACGTTCATCTTCGGCAGAATGTGACGAGATCAAATGGGACAGCGGGGGGATTCGGAACGTGAGATCAACAAAACCCCCGTCCGCTTGAGTTCTGCTGATCGAAGTGGAAGAAAGGGGGCAGGTCTCATTTATGGGTTGGTAGACTGAGCTTGTCCGGACGAAAGCTGTCTCTGAATTCACCAACCTACCGATTCCGGAGGGCCTCACCCGGCAATGCTGTGCTGGCCACCCCATAAGCTGCTCACGATGCTGCGGCTGCATCTCCCACTCGCGACTATCCCACTGCAAGCTGCTGCGGGAAGGTCGAGTTCGCGCTGCGAAACAGCCGTAGCGAATTAAGGAGGAAAAGGGGTCAGGACTCGTTTCTGCTTCCCGCTGCGATTGCTGTAAGACTGGAGGTGACGGACGCACGTCGGGTCGAGATCGTGAAGGTTGCGGCATCTCATGGTGGCCAAGTGCGGTGCAGCATGGAATTCCAACTTGTAATCCGTCGCAACTCGTTTGCCAGTCTGACGCATCAAGATTGACACGTCCATACCACACCGCCAAACTGCGATAAAACTCTACCGCACTTCGGCGGTCGAATACCTGTTCGGCGGCGGAGGGCATGGGGATGACGCATCCGATGGACTTGCGCGAGTTGCTGGAGGCCCGACACGGCCGGCCGACTGAACGCCAGGCGGCTCGAAAGATCGCTACCTTCGCTGTGATCCCTGCGGCAATTGTCGGTCTGCTGGCAGGGACCCGGCTCGTTGGTGTAGCCGACCCAATAGGTCGACTTCTCTGGGTTTGCACCGCGACCGCTTCGGCATCCGGCTTCGGCATCGCGTTCCTGGTGCTGGGTATCTACTCCCTGTTTGGCTTCCGGCCGGTCGCGGTACTGGCGGACGCATTGGTCGGCGTTTTCTATGGCCTTTTGTGCGGGGCGGCGTTGGCCATGTTGCTCATGTCGTTCCGGGTTGTCCCTCTTGATTATGCGTTGTGCCCATTGCTCTTGATCCCACTCGGTGCCGTCGCCGTTCCGCTCTTTCGGTCTTGGAGCGAAAAAACGCGAGTCCGCCGAGCCGTGGGGCACGCCGCAAAGTCCCAAACCGCCGAACCAAGCGGTGAACGGGAGCCGCCGATGACGCGGGACTTGAAATCATAGTTTTCTGCAGCGGCCCCGTTACCGCAGTCGTTCGTCTTCGGCAGAATGTGACGATATCAAATGGGTCAGCGGGGGGTTCGGAACGTCAGATCAACACCCCCCCCGTCCGCTTGAGTTCTGCTGATCGTCGTCAGAACCCCCGAGTTCTGTTGGATTTGCGTCATTCGATATCTGGATGGCAACGCTTTGGTTATACTCACTTGAAACAGTTCGCCGAATCCCTTCACGAGGTCATCCGATCCCCATGAGTATCTTCGATACGATTAAAGGCTGGATTAACATCGGGGGAGTGAAAGTCGCCCTGCAGCTTGATAACAAACAGATTGCCTGTTCGGGCAACGAGATCGCTGGTTCGGTCGAGCTTTCTTCCAAGAGCGAGAAAGAAATTCTGAGGCTCACGTATCGGTTTTTGACTCGACATATCACCGGCACCGGCCAGGCCCGCTCTGTCGTGGATAAGATTATCGCCGAGACTGTCGAAGACGTTCCGTTCAAGATGACCGCAGGCGAAATCAAGACGCTGCGGTTCGCGATTCCCTACGTGATTCCCCCGGAATTTTATGAAACCGGCGGCGTGCTTGGGGCCCTTGGCAAGGCGGGTTCCCTGGTCGTTAACGCCCGACGCTCTTGGCACGTTATGGTTGTTTGCGACGTACGCGGTACGGCCTTGGACCCGATGTCTATGGTCGAGGTCAAATTGGTCGAATGATTTCGCTGGAGTCAATTGAATGATGGCAATTGGCAGGTACGCCGGAAGCGAACGAGATCAATTGGATCAATTCGGACGGGGTGTTCGCTCGAGGACTACGGATCGGCAGAACCCCGTGTCCCATTAGACTTGTTCCTTTTGGGGGCAGTCCGCCGCATGAAAAACGGACGAATCTTGGCATGCACGGGAGCACGGCTTGTGGCGTTTTTCGCAATGGATCGTCAACTCTCCGTGCCCCGTGATGTCCGACGTTATGCAAAAACACCGTATGGATCGCGACGCTCTTGATCAACGCTTTCGAGTTGAAGTCGGTAGCGCTGACGGCGGGCGGTCATTTGTTCGCGTTGTCGACACGGCTACTGGCGTAGAACGATCGCAAGTTGGATTCAACGGCGAATCCGCCGAGGCCATAGCCCGGCGATTCGCAAGTGAAATTCTCGCGGAGTTCCCAATCAAGGTGAGCAAGATATTTGGGGCCGACATCTACCGTGATGGCGGGTCTTACTCCTTGGGTTTCTACTCCGATGACGACAAGTGGTACGAATTCTTCATTCCGATCATATGGGAGGGTGACGCGACTGTTGGATACAACACACCCGTTCTGTACTTCAACTCCGTAAACCACCATCGGGTTCTTCGCGACTTTACATGGGACGAGGCCGCAGAATTCCTCAAGCCGTTGTCCTACGACAATCACCGTTTCCATGAACTCGTAGAGGTCGTTGCATTACGTGGGCGTTTTCCAGGATCGTAAATTCGAGTACATTCGACAAAAACCGTCTATCGCAGTCTCCGGCGAAAGGCTGCATAACAATCTAATGCACGCGAGTTGCGGATCGCGCGTTTATCAATGGTAAGGTCACTCGCCGCAACCGCGTGATTGGTGTCCTTCTTACGGTCAATTCCCATCCGCCGAAGAGTCGAAAGGAGGAACAGAAGAGAGGGTCAGGACTCATTTATGAGTTGGTAGACTAAACTTGTTCGGACGAAAGTTGTCTCTGAATTCACCAACCTACCGATTCCGGCGGGCCTCACCCGGCATGGCTGTGCGTGGCCACGCCAGCAGCCGCTCACGATGCTGCGGTGGTACAGACATGATCACAAGTGGCCCTGCCACCGTCGGTCGTGTTGCCGCAGGCGGGGTCATGGCGGGTTGACTCGACGGGAGCTGGAGCGTGGCGGTGCTTGATGCCATTGTCGCCTGCTGGCTATTCATGGTGGCCTGTTCGACTCGCTTGTTGACCGCCGAGAGATCCACGATCTCCTCGTCGCCACTCATAGGAAAGACCACCATCTCCTTGCCGTCAAGATTGACCTTTTTCATGTCGACCATGCGGATCCGGCTGTTCTGGTTGGTGCGGAAGTAGAATCGCAGATTCTTCAGATCGTTCGCACTCGTCCACAGGGTGTAGTCGGAAACTTCCTTCCCCCCTTCGATGGATCGGGCCGAACCCTTGGGGATGTCGAACTGGTTCAGGATGTGAAAGAGCTGCAGCACTCCTTCGCCAGCGGTCTCGACAGGCAAGGCACTCTTGGAAAAGGCGACTGCCCGCACGAAGCGCGAGGGAGGAGTGAAGTCGCCCGGCAGGCCCAGCATGCCGCTCCCCTGACCGAGCGCGTTCACCTTCTGTTCGCCGATCTTGATCGAGGTATTGCCGGTGGGACTCAGATTGATGTAGTTGCCCAGGTTCGTCACATGCCAGTCGAACGATGGTGCGTTGGTGACCACCCCCAATTGGTTTTCATGGATCTTCAACTCGCCATCGATGTACTCGACGACAATCGCCCGGCCGGCGGCGTCGGTGAAGATGTAGTGCACCGGCGGGACGATCCCCATCTGCGGCTGCACCACGCTGCCCACGTGGACATTCTTGATCGCCGCCCGGGCCTCGTCGATCGTGCCGCATGTTCCCAGCACATGGATGCCAAGTTCCCAGGGAGCAATCGTGTTCGGAAGCTGTTCGGCTGTGACCGATTGATACTTGGCGAAGCCCGGGAAATAGAACAGGCCGCAGGAGAGGCCTTTCTCGTTGAAACCGTCCAACACCATGGGGAGGTTGAAGCCGTTGGCACCGGCCACCGCATACTTGTTCTTCCAGCGAAGCCCCGGTTGACCGGTGGGAGTGGTTCCCGAATATTCGAACCCGCGGGGGATGACGACCACGTTCGATTGCATATCGACCGCGAATTCGAGTGTCCGCCCATAAATCACCGAGCCGTCCTTGGGCCGGATGGTGATCCCCGTGCAGGCTTCCGCGAGGGGTGGGGTGGCCAACGGACTCAGCACGAGCGACAACGTCGCGGCGAACGCCGCCAATACGCGACAACGACGAACCATGGCAGACTCGCAAAGGGATGAGGAGGGATGGGACAGCCGGGCTGGAACCCGTCGCCGAACTCTTCCCCGCGGACGAAGGCTCGTCCAATGGAATCCACAGCCTTCGCAAGGGATCTCGACTTTGGAGCATGCCGTCTCCACATCAATTCCCCACCCCGCAAACTCCACCGATTTTGAAGTGGCGCCGTCTGGTGGCGGCTAGAGGAACTCCGCCATCACCCGGTTGGCCAGAAAGATTCCTTCACGCGACAAGCGGATTCCCTTCTCGTCCACATCCAGCAAACCTTGCCCGGTCAGTTTATCGAGGGGTTCCTTCGCGCAGGCCTTCAAATCGATACCAAACCGTTGCGAGAACTCTGCGAAGGTGATTCCGTCCAGCCGCCTCAACCCCACATAGATGGCTTCCCGCATGGCGTGGGCTTTCTCCAGAGTCTCTTCCTCCGCGATGACCGGTTCGCCACTTTCGATCTTCGCGAGATACCCCAGCACACTGCGGGTGTTGGTGCGGCGGGTCCCGTCGAGAAAACTCGCCGCTCCCGGCCCGAACGCGGCGTAGGATGAACCGTTCCAGTAGGCCAGATTGTGCCGGCATTCGAATCCGGGCCTGGCGAAGTTCGACAGCTCGTAATGCCGGTAGCCATTGGTAGTGAGCAGTCGCATTGCCAGAGCGTACATCTCCCGCTCCAGGCCCTCATCGATCGGGGCCAAGCCTCCCCGCAGCTTGCGGGTATTGAAGGCCGTCCCCTCTTCAAACGTGAGGCCGTAGGTGGAGATGTGGGTGGGATCGCAGGCGATCGCCGCCCGCAGATCGCGTTCCCACTCTTCGAGCGACTGCCCGGGCACACCGAAGATCAGATCGAGGGAAATGTTGGGGATCGATCGTTTGACCCGCTCCACAACGAGGCCGATCTCCGCTCCCCGATGATCCCTTTCCAGCAGGGCCAGATGATGATCATTGAAGGACTGCACGCCCAGGCTGAGACGATTGCACCCCGCCCGAGCGAGGACATCGACCCTCTCTGCCGTCAGATCCAGAGGGTTCGCTTCCACGGAAAACTCTGCGTCCGGCCCTAGAGGAAAGATCCTGGTGACCATCGTCAGGAATTGATGCAGCACCGCCGCCGGCAGGTGAGTGGGTGTCCCGCCGCCGAAGAAGAGCGTCTTGATGGGAAGTGAAGTGGCCCATGGCCGCATTTCCGACTCAATCGCTGTCATGTACCGGGGAATCAGGTCATCCCGACCCGTGACGAGCGTAAAATCGCAGTAGCCGCAGCGATGCCGGCAAAACGGCACGTGGATGTAGACCGACTCGAACGCGGAGTGCGTCGAGTCTCCGGCGGCGTGGTCATCCAAGGGGAGGCGTCCTTCAGTCGTCATGATCGGTCGGGTTGTGATATCAGTCAGTTGCGGGGTGGCATCACGCGTCGGGTTCCTTGCAATCCCATTGTGGGGACGATAACAACTAGAGACGAGCGTGGGGGGCGAAAAGCTGCCTCCGACTGCGGTGAGGCCGTGTGAACCGGGTCAGGTCCGAAAGGAAGCAGCCCTAAACATCAGGTTTTCAGGTGCAGAAGGGGGCAGCTTTCCGCCTCCCTTTTCGTTTTCAAAGACCGGCTGTTGCCGCGATCCGCGCATCAAGAATCGGGACTGAGAACGTGCCGGGATTTTGTTCCCGAACGACGCACCCCGATCGCCCGCCGAGTATCATTCCGGCAGCGATCGGCCGATTCGGTCTCGCTTCTCGAACCGCCAAACGGGGTTCGCTTTCCACACCGTTCGACGATCACTCCGCATGTCATCCACAGGGGCGAGATGAACACCGAGAATTACACGGTTCTGGCACGTCGCTTCCGCCCGCAGACCTTCAGCGAAGTGGTCGGCCAGGATCGGATCGCCCAGACGCTCCGCAACGCGATCCTCGAAGGCCGCGTGGCGCATGCTTACCTCTTCACGGGGGCGCGGGGAGTCGGCAAGACGTCGATGGCCCGCATTTTCGCCAAGGCCCTCAACTGCCCCAACGCGGTCGACGCCGTCCCCTGCAACGAGTGCGAAATCTGCACGGCGGTCTCGGCGGGACAGGACGTCGATGTTTCCGAGATCGACGGCGCATCCAATCGCGGGATCGACGACATCCGCTCGCTGCGGGCCAATGTGAACGTCAAATCGATGCGGACCAAGTACAAGGTCTACATCATCGACGAAGTTCACATGCTCACGAAGGAAGCCTTCAACGCGCTTCTCAAAACACTCGAAGAACCGCCCGCCGGTGTGAAGTTCATCTTCTGCACCACGGAACCGAACAAGCTCCCGGACACGATCCTTTCCCGCTGCCAACGGTTCGATTTCGGCACCGTGGATGTCGAGAGCATCGGCGAGCGGCTACGTCAGATCGCTGCCACCGAAGGCTTCACCGTCGACGATGCTGCCATCGAACTGGTCTCCCGCCGGGCCAATGGCTCGATGCGCGACAGTCAATCGCTCTTCGATCAGGTGCTCGCCTTCGGCAGCCAGCACGTTACCGCCATTGATGTCCATCGCCTCTTGGGAACCGCGGGCGACGATCGGATCATCGGCCTCGTGCAGGCCATGATCGACCGCGATCAGGGGCACAGCCTGGAGTTGCTCGACGCCGCCTTGGCCGATGGCGTGCAACTCGATGCGCTGACCGACCAGCTCGTCTCGTACCTGCGCGACATCATGCTCGCCGCCTGCGGTGCGCGGGGGATCTCGCTCTTGGGTGTCAGCGAGTCGGCTCGGCCCACTGTCGAGGCTCAAGCGGCCGCCTGGGGCCTTAAAACGGCTTCGGCCGCGCTGCAGATTCTCGCCGAAGCGAAAATCAAGATGGCTCGCGCCACCTGGGGCCGGGCAATCACCGAACTGGCCATTGTGCGCATCACCTTGCTGGAGGATCTCAGCCGGCTCGACGACCTGATTCTGCGCTTCCAAGGGAAATCGACGGGCGCGGGAGGCAGTGGAAACCCCGGCCGGGTGTCGACCGATCGCCCGGTGAATTCCTCGTCACGCAGCCTCCCAGCGATCTCGGCCCCGCCCAC
>PNLE01000101.1 GCA_013822855.1 Planctomyces sp. | reverse complement strand
TGTGGTGTTCAGCACCAGGTCGCGGAGCGATTGCCGCTCCTGCGTCGCGCGGGCCAAATCGGTCTCGATCTGCTCCAGCGTGGCGGTCTGTTGCCGGGTCGCTCCTTGCAAAGTGTCGAGTTCTTGCCGGTTGGCTTCGATCGTTTCCAGGCTCGGAAGCGGAAGGGCGGCCAGATGTTCCCACGCCGCCGAAAGGTCTGTTGTTTCCCCTACAGTTGGCACTTGAGACAAACCTTCCAGTCGCTTGAACAGCTGCCGGAGGGACTTCTCCAGCGAAGACCGGTCAGTCGCCCAGGAAGTGGCTTCGGCTTCGCGGGTCACGAGTGCCGACAGTTCCGTGAGCCGGGCCTGATGAGCGAGGAGTTCGCTCGTGAGGGCTTCTTTGTCGAATGACGGTGCGAGGGACAATCGGGTTTGCTCGTCGGCCAATTGGGCCGTGCGTTGGGCCAGTGCGGAGTGGCGTTCCCGCAGGACGGTTCTGGCGGATTGCAATGTTTCCAGCTGCTTGCGGATCTTCTTTGAGAGCGCGGGGAGCTGGCTGGAATCGGAGGTCTTGAGAAGTTGTGAAGCGGCGGCCAGCTTCGCCTGTTGCTCGCGCAAGTCTTCGCGAACCTTCAAAGCATCCTTGCGGGCCTTGAGGATCGAACCGCGTGTCGCGACGAGTTCGGCCAATGCTTCATCGAGGTCGAGCCAGACGGGATCAACCGTCGGGAAGTCGGCGGCACTTGCGGCCAGCTGTTGTTGCTCGGCGAGTCGCAGCGCGCGTTCCTCCGTGGCCCTCCGGTGCTGCTCGAGGACTTCCGCCACCTTCTCGAAGAAGGCTTCATCGAGTAGTGGGAGCGATTTGAAGGTCTCCAACTGATTCTGGATATGCCGGAGTTCCCGCGCGGGGACGCAGGCCGCGTTGAGGCGCAGCAACTGGTTACACCGCGTTTCCATTTCCTTGAGTTGGCCGCCCAGCTCTTCCAGTTCCGCTTGGGCCGCATCGAACTCCTGTTTGATGGTGCGCCACGCCTGCGGCTTGACCATCAGCTGGTTCATGGCGCTCACCAGCTCGGCGTGCTCCTTGAGATGGCTGTTGAGCCGGGGGATCTGTGCGCGGGGCGAGAAGAGTTTGGCCGCTTCCTGCTCGAGCTGGGCCAGCACTTGCGGTGCGCCGCGCAACTGCGAACCGGCGAAGAGGATGGCGCCGATATCCCCTTCCGAGCCCAGCAGTTCCAGCCCTCCTTTGACGAGGCTGGCATGGTCGAGACCGAAGAACCGCTCGAAGCGGGCGCGGTCGACGGAACCGAGTTGTTTTTGCAGCAGGGCCTCCGCCACGACGGCGGTGTCGTCCAAAGCGCGCAACGACTGGCTGGTTGCTTTGCGGCGGAGAAAACTCAGCTCGCCGCCATCATCGGATGCCAGCGTCAGGCCGACGCGGCGGTCGCGATACGGCTGGAAAAACTCACCGTCGGGAGGGGTGCGCGGATATCCGAACAGGGCGTCGCCCAACGCCCGCAAGACAGTGCTTTTGCCAGCCTCGTTCGGACCGACGAGCAGATGGAAGCCCCGTGCGGGATCGAGCGACCAGTTCGTGCGGCGGAAGGGGCCGACGTTCTCCAGATGGATGGCGGTGATCCTCATGGCCGCGCCCCCTGCTCGGCTGAAACTTCATGGAGGCTCCCCAGCCGGGAGGAAAGCAACGCCAGCGCCTCGTCGCGCAGGCTCTCCCAGGCGGCGGCGTTCGCCACCAGATCGTGGGCGGCGTCGACCTGCGTGGAGGTCGTTACCGCGATGGCCAAGGTGCTTTGCGGATCTGTCAGGACATCCGAGAGCGGGATCTCGGGCGGCAGCTTCTTGCGGAGATCATCCCAGGTTTCCTTGAGCCGAACTTGGAGAGAATCGGTCTCGCCCAAGCCACTCCCCAATGACCGCGCGAGATCGAGGAGTTCGCCGCCGATCGAATCGCCCTCCGGGCTGGAACTTGCCGACAGCGAGGGGAGCCGGGTGCGGAGCGAAACATCCTCCAGCCACCACTGGCCGCTCCCCAGCTGGACGACGAGGCTCTGCACCTCGGCCCGCAGATCGCGCTCGCGGTCGATCAACCGGCCGTGGCAAGGCGTGGTTCCCGTCAGTTCCAGCCGCAGCGCGTGGGGCAATGCATCGCAGGTCTGGCGGAAGCTTGCCAGGCGCTCTTCGATGCGGGACAGCACCTCATCCCAGGTGCGGGTCTCAGCGAGATCCACCGTGAGGAGTTCCCAGCGGAAGACATCGAGCACCAGCGATCTGCGGCTGACGATCCCCGTGCCGTCGTACTCGATGATCTCGCACCCTTTGGGGCCGGTCTCGCGGATGTGCCGCCCCTGGAGGTTGCCGGGAAAGACCGCCACGCCACCCCCGGCCAGTGCGAACTCCTGCCGCTTGTGGATGTGGCCCAAGGCCCAATAGTCGTATCCCTTGCGGGAGAGGTCGTCGATGCCGCAGGGGGCATAGACCTCGTGGCCTTCGAAGCCCGTGAGGGAGGTGTGCAGCAGGCCGACGTTCACCAGCCCGCCGATGCGGTCGGGATAGCCAGCCGCGAGGTTGTTCTGCACGAAGCGGTTCTTGAAGCCCTGGCCATGCAACGCGAGGCCGCGATCCTCCAGCGTGAACGTCTGCGGTGTGTCGACACTCAAGGTCGTCACGTTGGCAGGCAATGGCAATTGCTGGGTGATGACCGACTGGGCGTCGTGGTTCCCCGCGATGAGGACGACGGGGATACCCGCGTCGGCCAGCTTCTGGGCCTGCCGCACGAAGAAGAGGCCCGTCTGATGATCCTTCCAGTCACCATCGTACAGATCACCCGCGATGACCACCGCCGAGACTTGTTGGGCGATCGCCGCTTCGACCAGCCGTTCGAGTGCCTTGCGGGGTGCCTGCTGGATCTCGCTGGCGGGGGCACCGGCATCGCGGGAAAGACCGCCGCGCGGGCTGTCGAGATGCAGATCGGCGACATGCAGGAAACGGGGCATGGGGAGGAAGGGGTCCGGTGGTGGAGACAACTAATGAAGCAACCCTCTGTGCGGCATGCGCCGTCAGGATGCAGTCATATTGAACTGTATCGAGATGGGCGGGGAACTTCCCGCCGCCGATCAGAGCTTGCTTCCCAGGACATGCAGCCTTGAGGCGATGACGGCGTGGAAGACGAGGCTGATGAGGACCATGGCCATGATGTTGATCATGATCCCCGCGAAGGCGGCGAAGGGGTCGTTGCGGACACCCGAGAAGGCCATCATCACATAGGTGACGGGGCAGCAGCTGCTGCCGAAGAACATGATCACGAAGCTCAGGGGGAGCGAACCCCATTTGAGGAAGAGCGAGAACGTCGCCACGAGATTCACGAAGACGACGACCAGTGTCAGGAAGCCCCAGACCCCTGGCTGCGTGAGGACCTCGAACGTGTCGCGCAGCATCTCGTCGGGATGGGCGGCGCACATGACGAGGCCCAGCCACGCCAGGAAGATGGAAACCAGGGTGGGCACCAGTCCCAGGGCGCATCCCAACCCCTTGGAATAGCAGATGAAGCCGATCGACCGGGGGAGCATGAGGAGCGCGGACAGGGTCTGGTTCTGCAGCTCGGTCTGGAAGATTCGCGAGCTATAGATTGCGGCTTCCACGATGATCATGAATATGAAGATCCCCAGGGCGATGCCGAAGAACTGCCCCAGTTCAAAGATTCCAAGATCCCCTCTCGGGGTGTTGGTCAGCGCGAACCAAAGATGCAGCAGGAAGGCGACGATCCAGACCAGCACCTGTCGGAGGATCAGCCAGCGCGGGCCGCCGGCGATGAAGTAGAAATCCTTCCAGATGAACGGATTGGCCCAGGCTTGGCCCACCGGCGAGCGCTGCGACTTGCCGATTTTCAGGGGCATGAAGATGTTCCGCTCCGCAACCAGGCCCGGGCGTTCGTAGCGGGTCAGCCGGTCGAAGAGGAGCCACGAGATCCCGAAGAGGAAGAGGCCCCCCAGGACGTTCGAGATCACCTGCGGCGTGGCGAGCATGTTCAACCGGGCCTGCCAGACGGCCCAGTTCCAGGAGGAGAGCGGCAGCCCATCCTCGTCGACGGGGATCACATCGCTGAAATCCCCATAGCCGGAGGTGACGATCTTCGAAAGTTCGGTGGCGATGGAACTCTGCGCAAGATAGTCCGTTGTAGCGACCGTCCAGGTCGCCAGGCCGGGCGTGGGGCCGCCCGCACTGCGAATTTCGGAGGAGACGTACATGGCGAGCAGCGGGAGGGTGAAGTAGATCCCCACCCAGAAGCAGGTGAGAGCCGCCGCCGTCCCCCCGCGGGCGCAGATGACCGAGGAGAGCAGCCCGGCGTTCGCCAGCAGGATGATGAACGCCCCCAGCGCGACATAAGCCGCGAGGATCTGATCGAGCGTGGCCCCCCCCAGCGTGATCGCCAGGAGGGTGAAGGGGATCTGGATCGCCAGCAGGATCAGCGCGCTGATCAACCGGCTGGTCGACTTCCCCAGCAGCACGCCCAGGGGACTGATCCCCGCCATGCGCAACAGGCCGAGCGTGGCCTCCTCCTTCTCCTCGGTGATGGCGGTCGAGAAATAGGTGACGCCCGAGAAGAGGATCACCAGGAAGTTGAGCCAGGCGATGTTCTGGAAGAACCTCAGACCGGGCGCACCGAAACTCCCGGCTTCCACCTGGGCGATGAGGAGCGCGAAGTAGAGCGCGACGACGAAGCCGAGCCGAAACAGGTTCGGCGCGATCTGCCGCGCGTCGAGCCGGAGCGAACGCCCCAGAAGTGCCGCTATGCCGTGGTACATCTCGCCTCGCCACTCCCGCCTTCAGCCACCCTGCTTCTCTGCATCACATTCCGTACACCGAATCGATCCGGATCTCGTTCGGCTCATTCGTCCCGCGCACTCCGAAAGGTGCTACCGGACACCCGCCGTCGTGAGATCCATGAAGGCTTCGTTGAGGTGCCGCCGGTCCTCGCTGAAGCTCACCACCGGGACGCCCAATGAGGCCACCTGGATGAGCAACTGGTTGGCGTCGATCCGGGCCGGGTCGAATTCGACGCGGTAACCGGCTCCCTCGCCCGCCTTCTCGGCCGCGACGACCCCTGCGACGCTCGTCAGGCGCTCGCTCATTTCCGGTGCGCCGGGGGCGAATTCGAACCGCAGGCTGTTGCGGCCCTGGGGCATGGCCAGCAGTTCGCCGATCCTCCCCGAGAACCGGATCTCGCCGCGATCAATGATCGTCACCGCGTCGCAGAGTTCGGCCAGCTCGGACAGGATGTGCGAACTGATGAAGATTGTCTTCCCCATCCCGCGGAGCGCCCGCAGGATCTCCATCAGTTCGATGCGAGCGCGGGGATCGAGCCCCGAAGCCGGTTCGTCCAGCAGCAGCAATTCGGGATCGTTGACCAGCACGCGCGCCAATCCAACCCGCTGCTGCATACCGCGCGACAGGCCGGAAATGAGATCGTTCTGGCGATGGTTCATATCAACCAGCGTGAGCACCTGCTCGATGACCTCGATTCGCCGCTTGGGAGCCAATCCATAAGCGGCGGCGAAGAAGTCGAGATACTCGTTGACCGTCATTTGCCGGTAGGTGCTGAAATGATCCGGCATGAAACCGATCATCGTGCGGACCTTGCGGATATTGTCCACCACGTCCTCGCCGAAGACGCGCACCCGTCCCGATTGCGGCTGCAAGAGCGTGCAGACGAGTTTCAGCGAGGTCGTTTTCCCCGCCCCGTTCGGCCCCACGAAGCCATGCAGCGCACCCCGCTGGACGACGAACGACACCCGGTCCAGCGCCTTCTTCCCCTGGAACCGGTGTGACACGTTGTGCAGCGAGATCGCATGGTCGGTGCTGGCCCAGTTGAAGTCGTCGCTGACAACGGCGCGGGGGAGGGCCGGTATCGCCGACTCCTCCTCTTCGAACTCTTCGAGGACCTGCGGTTCCGCCGCCAAACGATCGGCGGACTTCTCCTCCGGGGCGACGGGCAGCGATTCTCCGGATGCGTCGGTCATGAAATTCCTTGTTCAACGGTCCTCCCGCACGGCGGGGGGTTTGTCATGGAGGAAACCGGTTCTTCTTGAATTATGCCACTTGAATCATGCCATTTGGGCAAGCCGATCAGGAGCCTTCCAAAGGCTGCTCTTCCGGTCGCGTCTCTTCAACTTGGCCTTCGACAAACAATGGCAACGGCAGCACATAGACCGCCCAACCATGCTGCTCGATCTCGGAATCACTCTTGGCTAGCAGTTCCTTGGGCAGTTCCGCGAAGAAGACAGCGTAGGCGATGTTCCCCGCGACGCGGATCTCGCTGGTGTTGTCGTTCTCCGCAATCCCGGCGGCGCGGGCAATCAAAAGCGGCGTCAACTCGTTGAGCACGTCGTCGCGCGTCGCGGAGCCCTGCATTCGGCCGGAATAGTTGAAGGCCGAAGCCTGGCCACTCCGCACGAACGTGCTCAGATCGCCGCGGCTCTCCCGCGCGACCCAGATCTCGCCCGATTCTGGCGACGAAGGATCAGCTGCGGGACTGCCATCACTTTTCGTCCGACGCACGAGGGCGCGAACCTGCTTGCCGCTCACCAGAAACGCCTGCGTCGGTGTCGTCGGGAACTCGCCGCTGATCTTGATCTCGCCCGACTTCACCGAGGCCGGCCCTTCCCCCGTGATCAATTCGACGGACTGCCACTCGGCCTTCGGAACGGATTGGTTGATCCGCTGGCGATAGGTGAATTCCCGGTGCGAATAGGGGGGGAAGTTGGCGACGAACGCGCCGTCGGTTCCGCTGCGGATGACCCCCTGGACAGCCTCCTGGGTCTGGCAAGTGGAATAGGCCAGGCCGCTGCCGTCGTGCTTGATCCCCCGTTGGCCGCTGGAGGTGACAAACGTGCTCGACCAGCCTTCGACCGCCCAGGCATCGTCGGAGACCGGGCGGAGCACCGCGACCGTGTTGAGCTGCGTCTTCTCGCCGTAGCCGCGTCGACCCAGCATCTGGAACATCAGCCCGAAGACGAGCACACTCCCGAGCGTGACCGCGAACGTGATGCGGTAATTGTTCCACTTGAGGCCCAGCAGCCAGGCGCCGGGGAACACCAGGGCCACATACATCCAGGCAAGCAGGTGAATGAGGAGCCAGAGATGCTCGGGGTTGGTGAGCTTTTTCAGCGTGGGGAAGAAGCCCCGCCCCCAATACTCACCCGATTCGTAATCAATCAAATTGCGGTAGCCCACCTGCTGGTCGTCGGGTTTGACGACAGGCATCCCCACCGCGCCGTAGATATCGTCCATCTTGAGCTTCGCGAAACTTTGTGCGTGGCGGACCACCTGTCCGGCCTGAATCTTCCACGAATCCAGCGGCGAGTTGAGTTTCGCCAGCGGGCCGGTGAAGGTCGGCAACTGGCCGTTCAAACCGGGGATCAAATGCAGTTGGCCCCCCAGAGCGATCCAGTCGAGCAACGTCCGGGCGCGGGCTTCTTCCCAATCGGGCTGATGATCCAAGAGGATCACCTTCACATCCGATAATCCTGCCGTCGAAACCGGGAAGTACTGGTCGTCGATCTTGGGAATCCCGTTGAGCGACTGGCCCAGCGAAACGTTCTTCATCAGCTGCACCACCCCCGGGGTGGCGGCACGCGGCGACGGAACGTTCACGGCACCGGGTTGGTTGAGGATCGAAAGCTGCCAATTCTCGCCCCACTCCCCCACGAAGACCGGCAATTGCACGATGCGTTCGGAATAGGGACTGAGGAACACCGGCTCGACGTACGTCGCGTCGACAGCACCCGGCCCCACGTATTTGCGCAGCCGGATCCCCCCGTCGTAGGCCTCGGGGCTGTTGTTCCTCAGCACGACGGAAAGGAGGTTGAACTGCCGGTTCTGGACATTCCCGGTCAATCCCCAGCGAGTCGATTCCACATCGACGGCCTGCACCGGAGCGAGGTTCCACAGCAGCACGAACGCCGAGGCGATGACCATCCCCAGACAGCGGTGGAACAGGCCGGCGGCAGTCCGGAATCGTGCGGGCGGCAGGCCTCTCATGCGGCGGATCCAGCTCTATCTCAAAAGGGGATGGGATCAAGCTAACGCGATCACAATGGCTACTGCTCAAAACGCTACCGCATCGGCCACGCTCCCGAAAGCACCCTTCCCCAGATTTCATCAGTCGTCAGGCGTGCATCATGTAGGGGACGAAGACATGGCCGCTCAAAGCAGCGGGCCATGCCACCCCACGTCTGACATGGATCATGAGATCGATCAATCACTTCGCATCGAGCCAGTTGAGGCCGATGGCGAGGTCGACTTCCAAAGGGACGTCGAGTGGCAGGGCGGTGATCATTTCCTCGCGGACGATCGCGCCGAGTTCCTCGGCCAGGTCGGCCGGGGCTTCCAGCACCAGTTCATCATGGATCTGGAGCAGCAGTCGACCGGGATGATTCTCACGCCGCAAGCGGTCGTGGACGCGGATCATCGCCTGCTTGATAAGGTCGGCGGCGGAGCCTTGGATGACGGTGTTGATCCCCGTCCGCTCGGCCATGTTGCGGTTGCGGTTGCGTTCCCTTGCCCCGCGCACCCCCTCGATCGGACGGCGGCGGCCGAGGATCGTCTTCGCGTAACCCGTCGCCAGGCACTCGTCGAGCACCTCCTCCATGAAGCTCGTCACTCCAGCGTACCGCGTGAAGTATTCGTCGATGAACGTCGTCGCCTCCTCCCGCGAGATCCCCAGCGCCGCACTGAGGCCGTACGGGCTTTGGCCGTACATCACGCCGAAGTTGACGGCTTTGGCGATCCGCCGCATCTCGGAGGTGACCTCCTCGGGGGCGACATGATGCACCTGGGCCGCGACAATGCGGTGGATGTCGTCGCCGTTCGCAAAGGCCGCCACGAGGGCGGGATCCTGGCTGAAGTGGGCCAGCATCCGCAGTTCGATCTGCGAATAGTCGGCGCAGACCAGCCGCCACTCGGCGCTCTTCGAGATAAACGCCTTGCGGATACGGCTTCCCTCGGGCGTGCGGATGGGGATGTTCTGCAGGTTCGGGTCGCTGGAACTGAGCCGACCGGTCGCGGCGACGACCTGGTTGAATGAGGTATGGATCCGCCCCGAATGCGGATTCACCAAGAGTGGCAGCGAATCGAGATAGGTTCCTTTGAGCTTGGTGAGATGCCGATGCTCGGTGATCTTCGCGGGGAGGGGATGGAGCGGTGCGAGTGTTTCGAGGACTTCCTGATCGGTGCTGGGGCCGGTCTTGGTCTTCTTCTGCACCGGTAGCTTGAGTTCGTCGAAGAGTATCTTCCGCAGTTGGAGCGGCGAGTCGATGTTGAACTCGCGACCGGCCAGCTCATGGATCTCGCCCATGAGCCGGGCGAGGGTCAATGTCAGCTCCTCGCTTTGGCGGCCGAGTTCCGCGACATCGACCGTGATCCCCGCGAACTCCATATCGGCGAGGACCGGGATGAGGGGCCGCTCGAGTTCATCGTAGAGCTTCCAGAGGCCTGCTTCTTTGAGTTGGGCTTCGATGAGGGGGGCCATCCGCACGACGAGTTCGGCATCCTCAGTCGCGTATTCCGCCACGCGCTCGACAGGGATCTGATCCATCGTCTTCTGGCTCTTCCCCGTCCCGATGAGATCAGAAATGGGGATCGTCGCGGCCCGTAGGTACTTCTGTCCCAGCACTTCGAGGTTGTGCGAGCGGGCACCGGCGTCGAGGAGGTAATCGCCCACCATCGTATCGAGGCCGATGTTCGCGGGAACGAGGCCCACCCGCCGCATGGCCAGCAGGTCGAATTTCACGTTCTGGTTGATCAGTCGGCAGGTCGGGTTCTCAAGGATGGGCCGCAGCGATTCGACCACGAGCTTCGCATCGAGCAGCGTGCTGCCCGGCGGCCCCAGGACGGGGAGATAACAGGCTCCACCCGGTTGTTTCCCTGTACCCGGCCAAGCGATGGCCCAGCCGACAATCTCGTCGCGCAAGGGATCCAGCCCCGTCGTTTCGAGATCGATGCAGACTTCACTGCAGGTTCGGAGTTCTTCGACCAACTTCTCCAGACCTGCGGGGGTGTCGACAGTGCGCCATGTCCGCTCCAGCTTCAGGAGCGAACCGCCTGGTGGCGATGCGTCTTCACTCAAGTTGGCGAAAAGGGAATTGGCATCGTCAGCTTCGGTCGATGAAGCAGCGGATGCGACGGCATCACCACTGGCCACAATCGGCGCGGGGCTGTTGGGGCCGAGAATGCGGGCGGCATCGTCCACGAGCTTGCGGAAGCCCAGGCGGCGAAAGAGCGCCTGGAGCTTTTCGACATCGGGCGTGATCCGGCGGCCCAGAGCAGGATCGAAATCGAACGTCAGTTCGGTGTTGAGCCGCACGAGCTTTTGGCTGAGGCGGGCCTGATCGGCGAAGGTCTTGAGGTTCTCCTTCAGCTTCGCACCGGGGGCTTTGTCGGCGTTGGCGAGGACACCCTCCAGCGTCTCGAACTGTTGCAACAGCGCCGCCGCCTTCTTCGGCCCGACTAGCGGCACGCCCGGCACGTTGTCGACGGCATCCCCCACCAGCCCTTGGAAATCGACGACCTGATCGGGCCGGATGCCCCAGTCTTCGAGCAGCGAGGCTTCATTGAACCAGGTCATCTTGCGGAGGTTGTAGAGCTGCACTAGGGGCGAGAGGAGTTGCCGGGCGTCCTTGTCGTTGGTGACGATCGCCACGTGCGTTCCCTGACTGGCGAAGCGGGCGGCGAGCGTGGCGAGGACATCATCCGCCTCCCACCCTTCCTCCTGCACAATGGGGAGGCCGAAGCCTTCGAAGACTTCCCTCAAAAGCGGTATCTGGGGCCGCAGGTCTTCGGGCATTTCCGTGCGGTTGGCTTTGTAGGCGGGGTACCAGCCTTCGCGGTGGCCGGGGCCGGGGCTGTCCATGGCGCAGATCAGCCATGTCGGCGATTGCTTTTCAACGAGCCACAACAGATCGCGGCAGAAGCCGAAGACGGCGTTCGTCGGCTGACCGGCGGGGCTGGTCATGGGGGGGATGGCATGGAAAACCTGGAACATCACGCCGAAGACATCAATCAGCCAGGCCCGTTCTTCCGGCGCATCGAGAGGGGATAGAGTAGAGGCCCCGGAAAAAGGTCGAGCTGCAGATGGTGCCTCGATTCGACCCGGTGGGGCGTTCCCAGCCGCAGCCTCAGATGTGGCGGGATTTGCCGGAACATCGCGGGCCAGGGGTGGAGAGTCCTGCCTTGGAGAGACATCGAATGGCGGTTCCTGAAGAGATTGCTCCGGTAAGGCCGGTTCCGCCGAAGGTGTTTCCACGGATCGCGAGTCCGGCTCCGGGAGGGAACTTCCGGGTGTCGGTTCGAGTTCCGAGAAGAGGTCGCGGGGGGCACGATCGCGGGGCATTGAGCAGGGCTTCCATCGATGGAGTATTGGCCGGCGGACTCGACATGCTCGCCCCTTTGGGTCGACGATACAACCGAGTGCCGACGATACAACCGACAGCCTCCGCAGCACTTCGTCGAAAGCCGGGTCGAACGTTCTTTTCCGACCAAACCTCCTTGGCTTGGTGGCCGATAGTCGTCTCGACACATCCCGTCGGGCGGGGAGTTTTCCCTCATCGCCCCGCAGATCCACAAGTCTGCGGAATCGTTATAACCGTTTTTGCAGTAACGCCTTGACTCGACTCAGTGGCCCATTAGACTGAATGGTGAGGCAAAACTTCAGAAAACTTGGTTCAAAACGACGTACCCTTCAGCGGGGACAGGCGTTTTGACCAGTCTTTTGAAGGCCTGCTGCTGCCGGAGCATCAGTCGCGTGTCCGCCACGGAATGGCGTCGATTTCGAGGTGGAGAACAGCATGGCCGATAAGCAATCCCCTGCCGTCGTGGGTTCGCTCATTTTCTTCGTGATGCTGAGCATCATCCTGGGCGTGACGACGTACATGTTCCATTCGGGCATGTCCGACGAGCAGGCGAAGACGGTGAAGGCCGAAGCCTCGTCCCGGAGTTCCGACACGGCCTACAAGAAAGTTGACAACGACCTCACCGAACTCAAAAAGGTCGTCGGGCTCGATCTGGCGGAAGTCGTGGATCCCGCCAATCCCAACAATCCGCAGACCGTCACTGGCAAGATGCGTGAAGAGATGCGCACGCTCGGCGGTACGCTCGCCCAGCAGACATTCCTCGCCACATTGCAGAAACTGCGGCAGGAACTCGACACCACAACCGCTGATCGTGACCAGATCACTGCCAACCTCAACAAGGTGCAGGCTGATCTTCTGGCCCTCCAGCGGGCCTATCAGGATCGCTCTGACCAGAATGACCAGAAACGGCTCGTGGCCGAGACCCAGCTCCGCAACAAGATCGACGAAGTCGCCGAGACGGTGAACGCCAAGAACAACGAAATCAACCGCCTCCGCAACGACTACAATCAGATCCAGGTCGAGATGGATTCGGTGAAGGATCAGGCGGCCCGCGACATCGCCAAACGCGATACCCAGCTACGCAACCTCAACATCATCAATCGCAACCTCGCCGATGAAGTCGACAAGGTGACGCAGGTCAGCTTCGAAACTCCCGACGGCAAGATCGCCCGCGTCGACAACAACACCCGCCTCGTCTGGATCGACCTCGGTGAGACCGATCTGCTCAAGGTCCGCACGACGTTCAGTATCTACGAAAAAGACAACTACGGCGTCGGCCGCGGCAAGGAAGACGTGAAGGGGAAGATCGAAGTCACCCGCATCGTCGGCCCTCACCTGGCCGAGGCCCGCATCATCGACGAGGACATCTACCGCCCCATCTCGCCCGGCGATCTGATCTACACCCCCCTCTGGAGCCCCGGTCGGCCCGAGACCTTCGCTTTCATCGGTGGCATCGACATCGACAACGACAAGCGCAGCGACCGGGATCTCCTCCGCGAGGTTCTTTCCTCCGTGGGCGCCACCATCGCTAGCGAAGTGGACGACACCGGCGAACGCCAGGGCGGCCCCATCACCGAGAAGGTCAAGTTCCTCGTGATCGGAGACATCCCCGATGTCGCCACGGCCAGCGCGGACGATGAGCGCGCTCGCTTCGAGAAGATCGCCGAACACCTCAAGGACATGCGGAATGAAGCCCGCACCTATGGCGTGCGGATCGTCTCCCTCAGCGATTTCATCGCCTATGTCGGCTACAAGCCCAAGCGGAGGCTCTTCACCCCCGGCGACAATCGTCCCTACACACTGAAGGCGGGGGCCGCCAGCGGTTCGACCACCGACCCGATTGGCGAACGTTCCTCGAGCGGCAACACCTCCGGTGCTTTCAGCGGTAACCGCCGCCTGCCCCCGAAAACATCCTCCGGGCAAACCAGTGGTGCCTTCGGCGGCGGTGGCAAGCCATAAAGCCGCTGGTTTCCACAGCAGATCAACTGAAGAAACACCCGGGTGGCCATGACCACCCGGGCGTTTTCCATTGGCAGCCCGGTTCCCGGCAGCCGATGCGTTTTCATTGGAAATAGCGATCGGGTGGCATGCCCCGCAGCTTTGTGCGGGCATGTTTTCGCGACTTTCAACGCACTATTTTATGTAGCGATTCGTATCACGTTTCCCAGCCAATCAGGACTGACAAATCTTGAACGGCTTCGCGTGCCACACCTCGCGGCTGCGTTAAGAGGATCAGCGGGGGCCGTCTTGGCGACTTTCAACGCGCCATTGAGCCGTTTCCGTTGCGATGTGTATCAGACGTGTGATGCATGCCGGGAGGCCCTCCGCCGCCACCAGCGGAGGGCTCTTTGACTCCTCTAACTTCGGCTCCTCTACTTCGCCGGTTCCACGAAGAAGCGGTGAATCGTTGTCTGGCGGTACTCTTCGCCCGGCTTGAGTGTCGTGGTGGGGAACTCGGGACGGTTCGGCGAATCAGGGAAGTGCTGGGCTTCCAGGCAGAACGCGCCGTGCTTCACCGCGTTGCCGTTCTCGGGTGTGCCGCTCAGGAAGTTGCCCGTGTAGAGCTGGATCCCCGGTTCGGTCGTCACGATCTCCATGCCTCGGCCGGAGGAGGGATCGATGACGCGGGCCGCCAGACGCAGTTCGCCCGGCTGGCCGTTCACCACATAGCAATGGTCGTAGCCGCCACCGCCGTTGATCGTCTTGTCGATGGCGTCGCCGATCGCATGGGCCTTGCGGAAATCCATCGGCGTGTCGGCGACCGGCGCGAGCTCGCCCGTAGGAATCGCTCCTTCATCCACCGGCAGATACTTGTCGCAGGCGAGCTCCAGCTGCTGCCCCAGCACGGTGCCGTTGGCCGCACCCGCGAGGTTCCAGTAGCAGTGGTTGGTGAGGTTGAGGACGGTCGGCTTGTCGGTGGTGGCGCTGTACTCAATCGTCAGTTCGTTGTTCGTTGTCAGCGAGTACTTGACCACGGTCGTCAGCGCACCGGGGTAGCCTTCGTCGCCATCCGGGCTGACGAGTGTGAACTTCACACCCGCCGCATCGGCGGTCTCAAACGGCTCGCTCTTCCAGACCAGCTTGTTGAAGCCCACCTTGCCGCCGTGCAGCGTGTGCTCGCCATTGTTCTTCACCAGTTCGTACTCGTTGCCATCCAGTGAAAACTTGGCATTGGCGATGCGGTTGGCATAGCGGCCGCAGGTGCCGCCGAAGTAGGGCCCGTTCTTCAAGTAGCCGGCGAGGTCCGGAAAGTTCAACGTCACATTGGCCGACTTGCCGTCGCGGTCGGGAACTTCGACCGCCGTGACCGTCGCCCCCAGGTTGATCAGCGAAACCTTCATCCCGGTTTCGTTCTGAAGGGTGTAAGAGGTGATCGCCGCTCCGTCGGGAGTCGTCCCGTAGGGTTCGGATTGCACGGTCAGCATCGGTTGGCCCTTCATGGCGGCGGCTTCAGCCGGGTTGGTGGAGGTGGTCGAAGTCGAGGGGGAGGCGGCGTCGGGTGATGTCTTGAGCGGCTGGCCGGGACATCCCGCGAGCATTGTCAGCGAGCAGCACCCCAAAGCGGTACCGACCAGCAATTCACGCAGCGGCCGTGGTGATCCAGACTGCGTCACAGTCGATCCATCGAAAAAAGGGAAATGTCGAATCATGTTGGGGGCTCCCGTTGAGGAAATGTCGCGCGTGTCGATGGGTGCATGGAGACATGCCGGAATTCCCGTCATGCGGCTATGGGGCGCGGACGAAGAAATCGTCTGATGAGAACTGACGCCGCCATATCCTGCGGTTGAGTCAGGCTTTCCGTCAAGCACCCTCCTTGGGCCGCATGAAAGCAGGCGAACCCGTTTTCTCCCACTGTTCTAAAGAGTGGCAGAAGAGTGACTCTGCGGGAAAAGAAAAAGCGTGTGGTCGCAATCGGCGACGGATAGAATGAACTTTTGGTGAGTTCGCGTCGTCTTCTATCAAGGGGTGGTGGAAAAGCTGTGAGCGTTTCCAGAACTTGACTCCGCCTCGGCAAGTTTCCAGATCGGAAAAACTTTCGCCGGAATCCTTCCCACAATTTCGCGTACCCTCTCGTATTAAGTGATGAGAGGATCGCCCATGAGCCCAACCATGCCGCGGATTGACGTTCCGCAAGACACCAGCGACGATTTTGATGCCAGCGCCTGCGAAGCGCGTCTGGTGGAGTCGGCGCGTGGTGGCAGTGAGGATGCTTTCGCCGAACTGGTGCATCGCTACCAGCGGCGTGTGCAGCGGGTCATCGGCCGCTTTGTTTCGGAGGACGAAACAGTCGCCGACTTGACGCAGGAAACTTTCCTGCGTGCATTCGTGCGGCTTTCTCAGTTTGACCCCTCGCGGCGGTTTGGGCCATGGCTCTTCCAGATCGGCGTCAATTTGACGCTCGATCATTTGCGGCAAAAGAAGCGCCGCATCTGGTGGTCGCTCTTCAGCCAGACCGGCCAGGATCGGACACCCGATCCGGAAATGGCCGATCCCCGCGTGAAGATCGATCTTCAGCAGGAGGTTCAAGCCGTCCTCGAACAAATTCCCGAGAAGTACCGCACCGTTCTCGTTCTGCGGGATCTGGAGAACTTCTCGACATCGGAAATCGCGGCGGTGCTGGCACGTACGGAAGCCACCATTCGTTGGCGGCTTTCGGAAGCCCGGCAGCGATTCGCTGTTCTCTGGGCCAAGCGAAGTGCCCTCGCCGGCACGACCTTGCCCGGCATGGCTGATGACACCGTGTCGTCAGGCAAGGACGCCTTGGGCGATGAAACAGAAGTGGAATAACCCGGCGGCAAATGGCGGAGATCAATCAAGACCGTCCGGATGTGTGATTCAGGTGAGATGATGGACTGCAAACAACTCCGACACGATCTGGCACTGGCCGTTGGCGGGGATGAAGCGACGGGTGGCCCGCTGGAACCAGCACTAGCCCCCCGCCTCTCACCCGCAATGGCCGAGCATCTCGCCCGTTGCGAAGCTTGCCGACGCATCGGGACGCAGTTGAAGGCGGGCTTGTCGGTCCTGCGGGCTGTGGCCACCGAAGGTCAGCTGGCCGAGGCCTCCTCGACCCGGCTGGTCCCACCGCGACCTGCGGCCCATGAACGGGAAATTCATCCCGGCCTCCCCGTGACGCTCCAGTCGCTGGCCAGCCATCTCCCCGATCGAACATCCTCCGCCCTCGCCATCAAGACCTGGGCCGAGATGAAGCGGGACGCCGGTCTCGAGACCGGACATTCCACTCGCGATCGCCATCAGGTCGCGGGCCGACCTGCGGCTTCCGGCAGTCGCGTGCCCACCGGCTTTGCCCAAGCCAATGCGCTGAAATCAGGCCGTTCAAACGCGGGGTGGTATCCGGCGATCGCCGCGATGGCCGCCTCGGTTCTGGTGGCCGCCACATTGACCAACCCTCTGATCACACCCGATGGCGACTGGAGTTCCTCCGGCGACCGGGTGGCCACACGCAATCTCTTCGGTGACCCCACCTTCCAGCAGGCAGGCCGGATGTTCCAGAATCCCGGTGTCCAGAATGTGAGCCTCGAACAAACTTGGGAAACGCCCCCAGCGATGCCTGAATTCCCTCCCGATGAAGGGGAGGAATGGTCTCCACAACATCCCGGTCCCACCCGCCAAGCCCCCCGTTAATCACGCGGGCGGGTGGCAACCACCAAGGAACCAAAACCTGTTGAAGATGACAGATGAGGAATTCCGTCACGATGGCGATCGCTGAACTGCGGTCACCGAATTGTGTGCGGAGAGGAAAGAATGTCGGTGCGTGGCCGACCAACGGAGGAGCGGGCGATCTTCGGATCGCCCGCTCTTTTTATTACGCGTCCATGGAAGCGACCAAACTGAAAAAGCATGCGTTTTCATTGGAAATGTCGCCCAGGGTGGCCCGGCCAACTTGTGGCCGGGTCGTCGTGCGAAGCCGCGACGACAAGAAGCCCCACCCTCCGCATGCACCGCTCCTTGAAGCCCCC
>PNLE01000100.1 GCA_013822855.1 Planctomyces sp. | reverse complement strand
GCCAAAACCCGATCGAGCCATACGGCTTGTGCTGGATGCTCCCCAACCCCTTTCAAGTTGGTCCCGCGCCCAATGGGTGCCTCTGGCCAGGCAGGCGGGCCGGGATGCACTCGTGGCTGCGGCCCTCGACTCGATGCGAACTGATGCCCAGCGAATCCGGGCGATCGAAGCCATCACCGAACTCTACGCTGGCCTCAAGCCCAATGAGCTCGACTCCATTGCCAAAGCCAGTACTGCTCCGATTCAGGCGCGGGCGATCTGGTCCACATTCCGTGGTGGCGACTTGCCGGATGCCAAACTGCTGGTGTCGCTTTTGAGCACCCCGACTCCCACCCAGCCAACCACCGTGAATGTCGAGCCTCTCGTCACTCAAGCGATTTTCGAGGGAGTCCTCACCACCGATCCGGCAAAAATCTCCAGCGAATGGTGGAACCAGTTGGCCCCCGCCATCACTTCGGGACTATCACATTCCGATCGGCTCTGCCGGTTGCTCGCTTCTCGACTCGTCGCAAGGATCCCCGAGGAGGGCCTGTTGATCGTCGCCGGAGAAGCCGGCAAGAAGGGTCCCCGAGCCGCGCTCGCCTATGCCCACGGATGGGTCGACCGCACCGATTCCCTCAAGCGCCGGATGGACAGTTCGGCAGCCCAGGTGGCGGTGAAGGTGCTCCAAAAATCCAACGATGCGGAGCTTCAACAGGAAGCCATCCGGCTGATGGAGAAGATCCTCGGCGGTGTCGGCGGGCCGACCGATGTCCCTCCCGCATTCCTGGGTTATGTTCCCGGCCTCAACCTGCTGCCGGTCGAACGACAGATCGATCAACTGAGGATCGACCTCGCCCAGGTTTATCTGGAACGGGCCATCGTCGATCGCGTGGAACTTGAGCGGCTGCTGGCGATGATCGAACTGGCCCATGAGCCGGTGCTCACCAAGTTACTCGACCAGTTGACACCCGCTTCCCATCCCGTGGACGACATCCATGTGCTCGCGGTCTCGGCCTGCATGCGGGTCGCCCGCACGGCTGCTCACCGCGACGCGATCGCCACCGCCTTCCTGCGACTCGACCAGAAGATGACCGAACGGAAGCTGCCGCGCGACACCTTCTGGAACGACCGGGTGCGCGACATTTACAACGCCCAGTGCGCCACCGACGAACTCCTGCCGGTGATCATGGCCCAGCACCCCGAGTTGGGCCGGTCGCAGCATGTCCTCTATCTTGCCAAGTTCCCGGGGGAACTCTTCGCCATTGCGCTGGCGGGGTTCCTCAAGCAGATCGAAGCTGATCCGAGTTACCAATGGTCGAGCGATGTGCTGTTTCTGCTCGCCTCGTCCAACGAACCTGCCCATCGGGAGATGGTCAGGAAGCAGGCACAGGAATTCCGGCTGAAAAGTGCTGCGATCATCGCCCTTTCCGACAAGCCCGACGCGATCGACCGCCCCCTCTTTCTCGATGGTTTGGCGGCACCGCAAAAGGAGGTGATCGCCGCCGCCATCACCGCCCTCGAAGCACTTCCCCCTGCCAGTGATGCCGCCTCCCAACTGGCGATTCTCTCCGCCGCCCGCAAGCTGCAATCCGACAAGGGCGAGTACCGCCTGCGGGAAAAACTCATTCAGCTTCTCGAGCGAAATCTTGACCATCGGGAAACTCAGTTCATACCGGGAGAGGCTGGATTCGTTCCCCAAACCGAAGCGATGAGCGCCTGGGAAGCCTGTCTCATCCGGCGATTCCCTCAGGAGATGGCGAACCGAATCAACAGTGCCAGTGAAGATCACCGCGAGGTCGTGGCAGCATGGCGGGAAGCAAAGGGAGCGACCGGAGATGCCGAACGCGGTGCGATCCTCTTTCGCAGCCGCACTTGCCATCAATGTCACAGTGCCGCCGGTCAATCGACGTCGAACGCCCTGGGGCCCGATTTGGCTGGTGCGGCAAAACGGTTTTCACGAGATGATCTCCTGCTCGCGATTATCGACCCCAGCCGGGATGTCTCTTCGCGCTATCAGGCGACGCTCATTGAACACAAGGATGGCCGTTCCCTTTCGGGGATGGTCGTCTACGAATCGGTCGATGGCCTCCTTCTGCGCAATGCGACGGGACAAGTCGTCCGCGTGGAAGCCAGTGAGATTGAAGAACGCCGCTTGATGAGCACCTCGTTGATGCCCGCCGGATTACTGAAAGGGGCCAGCGTTCGGGAATTGGCGGATCTCGAAGCGTATCTGCAGAAGACGGAGTGAGCACCAGTGGGCCGCGAGTTCATGTTCGGGCGGGATTCAGATCCAACTCATCGATGGATCGCATGACCATGGCTTCGAGGTCCTCAACCGGCACGCCCTCGAATGACCAAACCACTTTGCGGAATGACGGCCTCATGAACACGAGTTCCGCGCGGTCGGGGAGCACCCCGAACAACCGGTGGACGGCCAGCGAATAGGTTCCCAGTTGCAGGCGATAAGGTTCGAGAAGGGATACATCCGATGCCCGTGATGCCACCCGGCTCGTCTTGTAGTCGATGATTACCCATTGGCCCTCGGGATCCTGCAGCAACACGTCGATCAGCCCGTAGATCTCGGTTTCGAGGCCCGCTTCCAGTTGATCCTCGGGCAGTTGATCCCTAGGCCAAATGAGGCTGAATTCCAACTCGCGATGAAGGTGACGGGCACTGGCCAGTTCCCGCAGTGTCTCCGAGGAGGCCAGACCTCTCAGCCATTCGGCCGCTTGCTCGATGACCGCCATGCTGGGAGTGGCGGGCAATCTGCGGCACCAGGCGGCCAGCCGGGATCGAAGATCCTCCTCGGTGAGGGAACCCAGCCTCGGATCGAACGTTTCCAGCACACCGTGGACAACATCACCCAGCAGTTCGGCATCCCCACGACTCAACACGGCTCTCGAAATTTCAGGCTCGGTAGGTCGTATCAAGGAATCTTTGGACAAACTGAAATGACCTGCTCCTTCCTCAAGACGCGAGACACTCAGTCGCCGCCGGACGGGGGGTTCAATTGGTAGATCCTGGACGATCTCCGGCCACGGGAGCGGCTGTGCCAATTCCAGCTCGCTGAGCATCGCGGGGATGGAAAGTTTGGGAACGGAAACGTCATCGGATATCCGCTGCTGGTAAACCGGAGCGGCATGATGAGCGTGGATATTCGGGATCTGGGCCGGAGAAGCGAGATCGGGATGACCACTTCCCAGCAATGGGTCGTACTTCAATAGTCCCGTGTCGAGATGGAACGCCCGGCGAACCGCATCCAGCCACGGGGAAAGCTTTCCCTCATCGAGACTGTTCATCCCGGCCGAGAGAATCAGCAGATCCCGCGCCCGGGTGGCAGCCACATAAAAGAGCCGCTGGTACTCCTCCAGATTGGCGGCATCCACGAAAAGCTTGACGAACTCGCCGATCGGATGCGGTTCCGTATCACCCGTCGGTGAGGAGGGGGTGATGAGGGCGCCCAGATGCGGATGGAGCGTCGGTTGCAGCCCTTCCGGACGGCGGGGCCGGTTCATATCGGCCACGAAGACCACCGGGAACTCGAGGCCTTTCGACTGGTGGATCGACATCAGCCGAACGACGCTGCTCGATTCGGGATGAGTGGCCGCGAGTTCTTCGCGGGCCTCTTCATCGATCGATTCCCGCAACTGGGCCACGAACGCCGCGCGACTCCCACCCGCCTGATCGAACTGGCGGGCCAGTTCGATCGCTTTCTGGACATTCGCCAGCTTTCTGGCCCCGAGGAACTCTTGCGACACGATGGCTTCATAGCCCGTCAGTTCGAGAGCGTGTCGAATGAGCTTCGCCAAGGGCCAATGATCCCGCTGCTGGAGCAGGGTTTCGAGAACGTGCGCGGCGAAGCGGATCTGACCCGCATCTTCTGGCGGGAGGGGGGGTGGTTGAAAGATCGACCGCGTGAGGCCCCCGGGCGCCATGGCGAGAACTTGAATCAAGGCGTCCCGCAGGCAGAAAAACGGCGATCGCAACAAACCGACCAAGCTCAACCCGTCTTCGGGATCGTCGAGAAACTGGCACAGATGAGCGATGTCGAAGACTTCCTGCTGGGCGAAGAATGCCCTCCCTCCGGCAACATAATAGTCGATGCCATGCGTTTGCAGTGCATGCTCGTAGAGTTCGAGATTGGTCAGCGCCCGGAAGAGGATGGTGATGTCCCCCGCCGCCACACGCCGCCAGCGGCCATCCTTCTCACGGACCCGCTCCGTGGGATCTTGCAGCAACGCCGCGATCCGCCGGGCGATCCAATCGGCCTCCCGCTTGCGGAGGAGCGGAGACGTTTGCTTGCCTCCGGAACTGTCACTGCTTTCGGAAGAGTCATCGCTGGAGGCCTCCTCCTCTTCGGCACCGAAGTCGAGATCGGTCGTTTCCGACGAAGGCGCCAGCGGTGGAGCATCGGTCGTCGCCCACAGGAATTCGATCCGTTCCAGCTTCGGCCGATCATCTGCGAACGAAGGCTGGAGGGCTTCGTACTCGTCCCCCATCACTTGCCGGAAGATGATGTTCACAAAATCGAGTATCGGGGCCTGGCTGCGAAAGTTGATCGTCAGTGGCAGCTGCCCGCGAGGAGGGATCTTGGCCTTGAGCGAGCGGAAGACTTGGGGATCGGCCCCGCGAAAACGATAGATCGACTGCTTCTGATCGCCGACCAAAAAGAGCTTGCCGCTGGTGAGTTCTTTGCCGCACAGCATCTCGACCAGTTCCGCCTGGACGGGATCGGTGTCCTGGAACTCATCGACCATCAACACGCGGATCGAACGCGACAAAGCCTGCCGGACAGTGGGATTCGCCCTGAGCAGATCCCGGCTCAGAACCAGCAGGTCGTCGAAGTCGACGCTCGCCACCTGCTGCTTGCTTTGTTCGTAGTCGTCGATCGCACGCCGCGCGATTCGCAGCCAGGAGAGGCTTTTTTCCGCGAAGGGTGTCAACTCGCAGGTGGCTAGTTCCAAGGTCTCCTGGAGCGACTTGGCCTTCTTCCGCAGTTGCTCGAAGAGAGTCTTGGCCCGCTCGTGATCGGCGGCATCGGCCCAGTCGGCGGGCTTGATCCCCACCACTTTGGCATGGCTCGACAGCGTCTCGAGCAGTGTCGCGATCTGCTCCGGTTGATACGGGCCGGTTCCCGGATCACCCAACTGATCCAGCAGTCCACCGAGGATCGCCAATCGTTCCGCCAGCTTGGAGCCATCGGCCTTGGCGACCGTGACAAATCGCTGGACTCGTTCAAACTGCGGAAATGTGGGCAGGAGCCTCACCAGTTCGGGCAATCCCGTCTCACTCAGCCATCTGCGCCAACGCCCTGCGAGATCTTCCGCTGTTAGTGAGTTGAAGTCGTCGAAGCGGATCGACTGTCGTTGGGTGACCAGTTGCGCCAGCACCGCGAGAAGTCCTTCGATTCCATGATCCACGGCGATCGAAGTGAAGTCGGCGTCATCGTCCAGCAGCAGTTGAGAGGCCGACGCGTCGATCGATTGGCGGAGCAATGCATCCGCCACACCCGCTTCCAGTGTGGTGAACTCCGGATCGAGCCCAGCTTCGATGGCATGGGATCTCAGGATCGTTCCGCAGAACGAGTGGATCGTGCTGATCCGCGCGCGATCCAGTTCACGCAGCAGGCCCAGCCAATGGGCTGTCTGTTCCGGCGGGCAATGGTTCACCTCATGCAGGCAAGCCGCCCGCACGCGGTCGCGCATCTCGCGGGCCGCCTTGTCGGTGAAGGTGATCGCCACCAGCGAGGAGAGTGGTAGTCGTTCGTCTCCGGGTTGAAGATAACCTATAAAACGCCGAGTCAGGACGAATGTCTTCCCGCACCCCGCCCCCGCCGAGAGGGCGATCGAGACGGATTTCTCCGTCAAGGCCCGCTCCTGTTGTGGCGTGTAGCGGGGACTTGTCATCGATCCTGCTTCCCGTGAAAAGACCCCGCCACCCGCCCTTCATCGAAGAGCCTGCACTTCATCCACTTCTCGATTCAAAGCTGGCTACGGAATGAAGTTGGTTTCTTCGCTCACATGGGCACAAAAGGCGGCCATCAGGTTGGCGGCGTGTTCCAGATCTTCGAGGGAAACCATCTCCACCGGACTGTGCATGTAGCGGTTGGGGATGCAGATCAGGCCCATCGCCACCCCATCGCCAGCCAGCTGCAATTGCGCAGCATCGTTGCTGGCGGGTGAACCCAGCGAAGCGAGTTGGTAGGGAATGCCCAGCAGTGCTGCCTCGTGCTCAATCACTTCCAACACGCGGGGGCTGGTGTTCGGCCCGCGGTACACCACCGGGCCCTGCCCCAGCTTGATGCGCCCATGCTGGTTCTCGTCGATGGTCGGGCAATCGGTCGCATGGGTGACATCCGTGACCAAGCCGACATGGGGCTTGATGGCCGCCGCACTGGTCTGTACACCCCGCAGGCCGATCTCTTCCTGAACGGTGGAGACCGCGAAGATCGCCGCCTTGGGTGACTGGGCCGCGGCCCGACGGGCGGCGGTGAAGACCGTCCAAACGCCCACCTTGTCATCCATCGCCACACCGCTCAGGAAGCCGTTGCGCAACTCCTGTTGATGGAGCTCGCAGGTGATGACATCCCCCACCCGCACGGCGGCGCGCGCCTCGTCACCGTTCAGAGCGCCAATATCGACCCAGAGGTGTTTGATCTCCGGAATGACTTTGCGGTCTTCGGGCGACTGCAAATGAATCGGCTTGCGGGCGATGATCCCGGGGAGGGGGCCGGTTTTCGACCAGACCTGTACCCGCTGCCCCAGAAGCACCATGGGATCCCAGCCGCCAATCGTCTGCACCCAGAGAAAACCTCGGTCGTCGATGTTCTTGACGATGAGACCGATCTGGTCGCAATGCCCGGCAAGCATGATCCGCAATTCACCGCCGGGATTGACTGCGGCGATCACATTGCCATGCCGATCCGTGCTGACCGAATCCGCGAACTCGGCCGCGTAGCGGCGAACCACTTCCTGCACGGGCTGCTCGTAGCCGGAGGGACTGGGAGCGGCGAGGAGCGCATCAAGAAACTGGCGATCGGCTTGGGACATCGGCATGTCGAACGAACCCTTGAATTGTCGCGATGATGTATTCCAACCCTCGCTTTTTTCGATTTCCTCAACTTGGCGGGGGACTGACCGGATGGCCAATGCACGAGGAGAACAGCCCAGCGTTTTTCAAGACCTGCTTCGTCGAGGCCAGGAAGGCTGGAAGTAGATTACGAAGGCTGGCCAGAGTTGTCGCGTATAGCCCAATCGTCAGATGTCGGTGGTAGTGGCTCACGATTCAGCGATGATGCCATGCACGTCTCATTCTGCATGCGCAGTCTAATTAATTCTGAAACTTGGAAAAGCGATCAACTTATCGAGATGTTTTTCTTTGACGGTTTGGAAAGCGCAGGATAGTCTCAATCGAAGCTGGCAGAGCCGGCTGGGTCGATGACTCCCAAGTACGCTTCCGAGTGCGACTGCACCGCTGGACGCCAAACTTTATCACGGACGGCACCATGATCTCACCGCGCTCTTCTCTCGTGATCATTGGCGGCTCGGGAACAGGCTCGACTCTGATCGTGTCGGCGTCGCCAGAGGAAATGACTCCGGCGGACTCTACCCAAGCCACGCCCCCCTTTCAGATGGAGACCTCCCACGCCGATCAGACGGCTGCGACTCTCCGCGACCAACTCAAGGGGTTGGTGCACGATCTCGAACTCTGCTGGAGCGAAGAGCGGGTCATCTTGACCGGCCAATGCCCGTCCTATCACGCCAAACAGATGGTCTCCGCAGCCGCACGGCAGCTTGTCGACGGCAAGCACATCTGCAATCAAATCTGCGTCGAACGCTGAATATTGACCTCTCCGACAAGTCGAGAGGGAGGATTCAGAGGTCTTGGCGCTCTGTAGATGCGGCTGAACTGCCGCGAGATGGCGAAGAGATACCATTTCAAATAATGGGGCAGCCATTTCCACAGCCGGAAATTACTCGTGCCATCAGTACGATCGCGCCAGCAGCTCGGCACTTCCGTGACCCGCGCTCCGGCGGCGTAGGCCCGTGCTGTCAGTTCGAGGGCGACTTCGAAGCCAAAACGACTGCGGATCCCCAACTGATTCACCATCTCCGCATCATAGAGGCGAAAATTGTTCGTCGCGTCGTGCACGGGAAAGCGCGCGAACCAGCGAAGCAAAACACCGGCGGTGCGTGCAAGCACCGGCTTCAGCCCCGGTTTCGCCAGCATCTGGCCACCTGGCATGAAGCGGGAGGGGCAGACCACGTGGTGGCCATCGAAGTAAAGTGTCAGCAGATCAGGCACAACGCTAAGATCGTCCGAGAGATCGGCCATGACAACAAGAGACGGTCCTTTTCCTGCCGCTTGGAAGCCGGCGCGCAGCGCGTTCGCGGGCCCACGACCCAGTTGATTGTGAACCAACTTCAGCCAGGGTCTCGTCGCAGCCAATTCTTCCGCAACCGGCCGGGTGGTGTCGCCGGGCGTGTCGTACACGACGAAGAGTTGAAAGGGCGACAACCTCGCCTGCTCGACCTCGGCAATCAGTTTGGGAAAGCTGACGGCCTCGTTGTAGACAGGCACAATCATGGAGAAAATCGGGTGGTCGAGACGCGATGGGGAAGGCACTGCCTGCTGCGACTCTCCATTCTCGACGACGGCGGAAAAGGATTCCGTGCTTTCCAAGATCGGACGGTTGTCCTCGACGGGGAAATGTTTGGCGATCGCACTCATCGAGAACCTCGCTTCGGTGTCTCTTCGGGATCCGCAATTCCAACTCAAATCGTCCCCAAATCGATCTGCTCGCGAATCCAGGGAATGACCTCGTCGAGAATGTCGGAAAGCGTTGTGGTGGCGGTGAATCCGAGCAGGTTTTCCGCCTTGCGGACATCCGGTGACCGGACCTGCACGTCGTAGGAGAACGGATCATCGCAAACATAGGCGAACGGCTTGGCTCCCCGGTGCACCTTCTTCCAGATCATCTCGGCCAGTTCCAGGACCGTGGTCGCCGTCACGGTGGAGATGTTGAAGTCTTCGTTGAGTGTCGCGGGGTGCTCGACACAGGTGCGGATGCCGCGGGCCAGATCCCCGCCGTAGGTGTAATGGCGAACTTGTCCACCGCTTCCCAAGAGATGCAGCGGATCCTGCCCCTTGAGCACCTTCTGCACCAAATCCGGAATCACGTGGCTCATGGCGAGTTGCACATTGCCGGAGAAGATCTGCTTGTCGCCCAGGGCGCGTCGCTCGCCGATCCCCGCGCAATTGAAGGGACGGACGATGGTGTAGGGCAACTTGTACTGCTCGTAGGCCCCCTGGGCGAAATATTCGGTGGCGAGCTTCTGAAATCCGTAGGTCGACGATGGAGGCGGGGACGTCCTTTGCAGGCCTTCGGCAGTGGGGAAAACCGTGGCGTTCTCGAACACCATCGAAGAGGAGAGAACGGTGATTTTCCTCAGTTTGCCTTTCTGGAACGCCTTGATGGCCGCCTCGAAAGCCGAAGCCGTGATGCGTTCGTTTTCGGCAAGCAGATCGAAGGCCAAGGTGTGGAAGTAGGCGATGCCGCCGATCATCGCGGCGCCGGCCATGAAGTGGTCGCAATCGTCGAGGATTTCGCCGAGCAAACCGACGTTCTTGGCATCTCCCGACACGAGTTGAAACCGCTCGTGGTCTTCAAAGGAGAGCCGGGTCGGGCCGTACTTGGAGAAGTTGTCCAGCCCGACGACCTCCCACCCGTGCTTCAGGAATTCCTGAACGACATACCCGCCGATGAAACCCGCGGCGCCGGTGACCAACACTTTCATGGGGAACTCTTCGAAAGCACACCGGCGACGTCGATGACGGGCTGCCGGAATGTGATGCCACGGTAGATCTGATGCGGAGCGCCCACCACGATGAGTTCAGCCCGCTCAAGGACGTTTTCCAAAGGGACGAGATCCGGATCCACAACATACGGATCTGTGCAAACCACCTCCTTGGCCTCGAACTCCAACACCTTTCGAAGCTTGTACGACAGCGAACTCCTCGAGTCGTCGCAATCGGGCTTGAAGGCCATGCCGATGATTCCGACAACCATTTCCGACAAGTCGTGGGTCTGCTTGAGTTGCTGGACGATGAACTGGGGCAGCCCCTCGTTCACCATCATGGCGTGCTGCCCCAACGAAAACAAATTGTGGTTGAACGACGCCAACTGCATCGTATCCTTCAACAGGCAGGGTCCGGCGGCGAATCCCGCACGGGCGAAACCCCTCATCCGGGGGTAGTCCGCTGTCGAGGCTTTGTGGATCGCTTCGAAACTCGCTCCGTGCTGCTCGGCGAGCATGTAGAATTGGTTGGAAATCGCGAATGTGATGTACCGGAAGGAATTGGCAAACAGCTTGGCCAGTTCCGCCTCCACGGTCGTGAGGGGGATGACTTTGGCCCCCATTTTGCCGAAGAATTCCGAAGCCCGTTCAAGTCCCTCCACAGTTGAGGAGGAAACGATCTGAGGCAGCTCCACCAATTCGCGGATGGCATAGCCTTGGGCGATCCGCTCCGGGCAATAGGCGACATCGAGCCGCCGGCCCGCCTCCGCCAATCGACGTTCCAACCGGGCCGTCACTCCGGGAAAGACCGTGCTCCGGATGATCAGCAATTGACCGTCGACCATGCCTTCGATCACGGTTTCCATGATCCGGTCGAAAGTGCGGATGTCCGGGTCGAGATATTCGTCGACGGGAGTTCCGATTGTCACGATGACCACGTCGCAGGTCGAAACCGCGCCCATCTGCGATGTGCATGCCAGCCGGTTCTCCGCCAGAGCCTGCTTGAGCAACGGCTCGGCATCGTTCTCCAGAAACGGAAGCTGACCTTCCCGGATCAGGGCGAGTGCGGCTTCGTTCTTGTCGAGAAGCATGACGTCGTATCCCGCCCGGCACAGCACCAGACCGAAGGGGAGACCGACATGACCGGCACCACCAACAATGGCGACTCGGCGATCCATGTGATGATTCCTTCTTAGACCTCGCACCTTTTCTGTCAAACCTCCACCCATCGCGAACGCAGCGTTGCATACAACGACCTCAAGACTCAACGAAAATTCATGGGGTCGACATCGACGGTCAACTCCACCGGGGCTATTTCTGCCGCGATGGCCTCTGTCTTCCGCCAAAGTTCACCCAAAGCACTTCCCTGGGGATGAGAGATTTGAAGTTGGTAGCGGAAGTACTTCTTCAGTTTGGCGACAGCACAGGGGGCGGGGCCGAGAAGTTTGGCAGTAGCACCGTCCCTTTCCAGACCGTTCGCTTCCAAGGCGACGCGGACTCTCTGGGCCGCCTTTTCGACATCCGCTTCGATCTCCCCTCGGAAAATGATCCGCATCAGCCGCACGAAGGGTGGAAAGCCGAGCGCGTGCCGATGTTCGAGTTCCTGCTTCGCGAACGACGTGTAGTCATGACGGGCGGCGCAAAGAATCGCAGGTTGGTCGGGGCAAGCTGTCTGCACCAGAACCTTCCCACCCAGTTCCCCACGTCCAGTACGCCCCGCCACCTGGGCGATGAGCTGAAAAGTCCGCTCTGAGGCGCGAAAATCCGGCTGATGCAGCGAGGTGTCGGCATCGATCACCCCCACCAGCGTCACATTCGGAAAGTCGAGGCCCTTCGCGATCATCTGCGTCCCCAAGAGGATGCGGACATGGCCTTCCCGAAAGGCCTCCAGCGCCTCGTCATGACTGCCCCGCTGCTGCATGGTGTCGCTGTCCATGCGGAGGACACTCACACCGGGAAACTTGGCCTTCACCTCGTGCTCCAGTCGTTCTGTTCCCTGCCCGAGAAACAGGAGCCCCGGCTTGTGGCAATTCGGACAATGGGTCGGGGGCGGGATCGAATAATCGCAGCTATGGCACAGGGCGATCTGCCTTTGCTTGTGGTACGTCAGCGTGACGTCGCAGTCGGGGCAGCGGACGCTCTGGCCGCAGGCCCGGCAGAACAAAGCGGGCGAGAACCCCCGCACATTCAAAAAGAGAATGATCTGCCCCTTCCTGGCCAACGCTTCCCGCATGGCAACCAGCATGGCTCGCCCCAGCGAAGCCCCCTTTTGCAGGCTGATGTCGTCACGGGTATCGACCGTCACCACCGGGGGCAGCGGCCGGCGGGCCACCCGGGTTGGCAGGGAAAGGATCACATCCTGTTTGCGGATGCCCCGCAACCACGTTTCGAGCGTGGGAGTCGCGGACCCCAGGATCAGCGGAACGCTCGCATCGAGTGCCCGTCGGCGGGCCACCTCGCGCGTATGGTATCGGGGGATGGAATCCTGTTTGAAGCTTGTTTCGTGCTCCTCGTCGATCACGATCAGCCCCAGGTTCGGCGTCGGCGCGAAGACCGCACTTCGCGCACCGACGACGACTTGGACATCGCCCCGCGCAATCTGCTGCCAGTAGCTATGCCGCTCGACATCGGTCAGATGCGAATGCAGGACAGCCACCGATGAAAAGCGGGCCCGGAAACGGCGGATGGTCTGCGGTGTCAGGCTGATCTCCGGTACCAGCACAATCGCCTGACGACCGTACTTAACCACCTCTTCAATGACGCGGATGTAAACTTCGGTCTTGCCGCTTCCCGTCACGCCATATAGCAGAAAGGTCTCATGCCGACCGGCGGCCATCGACTGGATGGTTCTCTCGACGGCGGTCTTTTGATCGGCATTGAGAATGATTTCGGAGGTGTCAGCCGTTCCCTGACTCGACGCGGTCGACGACCAGGTCCGAACCTTCGTGGTGACGATCAACCCCTTGCCACAAAGTCCTTGCACCGGTGCCAGTCCACACTCGGCCAAGGTCGTCAATTCATCGGCGGCCATCGGCTGTGGGGCAGACTGCAGGATGTCGACGATGCGCTTCTGAGCTGGCGGCAGCTTCAGCCGACCCAACTTCTCAGCAAAGTTCGGCGAGAGGGCAAAGTGCAGCAACTCGCGAGTACCGGCCTTGGATTTCACCCCCGCCGGGATGACACTGTCGAGCACCTGCCCCCAACTGCACAGGTACTCCTGGCTGATCCAGCGTGTCAGCCGCAGCATGGCGGCATCGGCCAGCGGTGCGGTATCGAGCAGCGATTCGATTGACTTGAAGTTCTTGTTCGCCGGTTTTTCGCGGGAGAGTGAAACGCAGTATCCCCTCGTCGGCTTGCTTCCGGCACCGAAGGGGACGCGAACCCTCGAGCCGGGCTGGATCTGCTCGCGGAGGCCAACGGGAACGAGGTAGTGATACGATTTCGGCAAGGGGAGATTGAAGACGATCTCGGCGTAGAGCTGATCGGCCTGATCCACGATTTCCCACGGAGTTCGAACCTCCGGAAGGTCTTCATTCGCGAACAATGCCTGCTGTCGATCTGGTCGCCCCATGGTCTCCGTATCATATCGCGGGATGGGGAACTCGACTATCGGTTGGCAATGGGATGCACGCTTGGCCCCGAGAACTTGGCCCAGCGGACTTTGACGAAGCAAAGCATGCTGTTGGACTAGGGGGCCATCGGCGTGTCGCGGTCATGATCGACAATGCAGAGGAACCCGAACGGCTCCCTGGAGACATTCGTCAATTGATGAACGGCCAACGGCGGAACATAGGCGATATCCATCGTTTCCAACACCATCGTCGCGCCTTGGCATTCCAATTGGCCAACTCCGCGGATCGGAATGATCACATGGGTGTGGAAATGCTTCTCGCGGCTGGAATGTCCACCGGGAGCGATCTCGAAATAGCGAATATCAAATGCGGTCGACTCGCCGAACTTCCCGATCAATTCCATGCGGTCGACGTGCGCAAACGGAAGGCCTGTGGCCTGTTTGTACACCGTGACCTCACGTCCCTCCCAACGGAACTGGGGGAGAAACTTGAGGATCCTCGCCTCAAAACTTTCAGTCGATGACGTGGCGACCAACGGCGAGATGGCGGAGATGCGCCCAAGACTCCCACTGGCGGCAACGGGAATTTCACAGGCGGAGACATGAGAAGCTCGGCCATTCATCCCTGCTGCGACGGCGGGCGATGAGTTCGGAAAGAGTTCTTCGATCCGGGTTCGGAAGGCCCCCGTGCTCTCCACCAGATCGTTCGAATAGCCCAGGAGTCCGCCACCCACCAGAAAGATCGTTTCGGGGCCGTAATCGGCAGCCATCCCTTCCAATGAATGGAACGACATCCCGCCCGCCGGCGCGGGGAAACAGTCCTTCAACCTTCCCAGCGGCTGACGAGCGGCTGCGGCGATGGAAAGACATTCCTCCTTCGTGAAGGTGAAACGCCCGCCGGAATTGGGAAATACCGTTCCATCGCAACCACAAAGACGCATGAAGGTGGATAGCCACAAGGCATGCGAGATCCCCTGCCCCGACTGCAAAAACGAACCCGACATCGTGGGATGGGCCAGGATGGCCAGCGGGAACGAATCAGCGAGATGACGAATGGTTTCCAGGCCCGCGATCATCGGCGCGACCAGCACACCCTTGATCCCCAGTTCCACACAGAAGGCCGCCTGTCGTTCCAGATCGTGCAACGTTCCCGAGAGATTGGGAAAGTAAAGGCAGGCTTTTGAAGCCTTGGCATGCTGGCTGACAGCAGTCTGGCAGGCTTCGACGCGAAGCTGGAAATCAGCAAGGTGGCGATCCACCAGATTGTGGTCGTCTTTGACCAGATCGCCTCCCCCCTCGGCGAACTGACCTGCGATGCGGGCCAGTTCGCTGATGCTGGATCCCTTGGGCTTGATCGCCGTGGCCAGCAATGGGCGTCCCCAGACATTGCAGGCCGCTCTCAGGCCGCTGATGCCGAGTTTCGGGCCGGAGAATTCCGAGAGAAACGATTCCGGAAATTCAATGTCAATCAGCTGGATCCCCGGCTTGAGGCTGACGTTTCCGAACAACAGATTGAGGGTCTGAGAAAGATTGCCGCTGGCGAGATGAGCCGGATACTCGATCGAAGCCAGATGGATCTCTTCCGTGGTGGACACGATTCCCGTGACACGACCCATGAAATCACGTCGGATGATTTCATCGGAAATGAGGTGAGAAGGAACCTCGACCGACTGCTCAAGTGCAATGTCCTCCGCCAAGGCAGCCGCCACAGTGGCGGGACAGTGAAGCCGGTATGTCACCCGGAACAGATCATGACCGGAGCCGGAATTTCTGGTGGCTGTGAGATCGGCCATGGTGGCGTCCGCGGCCAGACCTGGAGAATGAGCATTCGGCGGCGGGGAGGTCATGAACGCGGTCACTGGGGGATTCATCAACTGGGGCAGCACTGTGATTCAGTCGCGAAGACAATTTCAGTCGACAAGGCTTTCACAATGGCAGACAGGGTCACAGCGGAAGGCCATTTCCGCACAATCTCCTCGTGCCACTGGATCAAATTGCTCGCCAAGAATGACGCCAAATTGAGCCTCTTCGACGACTCGTTGTACCAAACACGAGCCTTGGAGGCATCATTGGAAGGCAATTCCATGAGACAAGCCCCTCACAAGGGCCTTCTCAACGCGAAAATCGCTTTTGCGTAAGAGACCGTGGCGTGACACTCAAGCTGTGTGCCAACCGGGCCCAGACAAAATCGTGGGCAGCCCCTACGCCGCATTGCGGCGACGGCGGCGGTAGGTCACGCGCTCGCCACTCTGCAAATTCCCGCCATCGACAGCTTCGACGACAAAATAGGAATTGGAAAGGATCCGGTAGAAGAGGAGGAGCACAAACGCCCCGGCGGTGGCGGCAATAAATCCGCTGACACTGATCGGCGAGATTCGCAGCGAAGAATCCCACAACAGCAGGGAGCCGCATCCGATCACGCTGCCGGAAATGCCGATGCACACCGTTCCGACTGCTCCACCGGGATCTCGACCGGGCATGATCGCTTTGCCGGCAAGGCCGACGAGCGTTCCAAAACCGACCCACACAAGCATCTCGTGGGCGGCCTGCTCGATGGCGAGCGTCAATTCCGGACTGAACATTCCCATCGACGATCCATCCCTGGAAAACGTCCGGCAGACCGCCTTGCAGACCTGCCAAACACGGTCGCTCCCATTCCCTGGGATAGATGCGCAACTGACAGCGACCCATGCTCTGCAGAAACCGCCGATCAAGATTCCGTGACATGCGCACCCTTTCTTCAAATCGGGTGTCGCGGGTGAAAACTTGTCCAAAAGCTTGCACGTGGTCGATTTTTCGGTGTTGCACCGCAGCGTTCTTTTGTGTCCTTCCAGGCAGAAGACCTGCGTATCTTCCGACTTGGCGCGAACTGGTGACTACCCGAACCATCGGCGATACACTGAAAGAATGTGCTGCTGTCACGAAGCGGGCGGCTCTTGAGATTTCCCCAAATGATTTGAATTGATGAGGTTTTCCGTGCTCGAAGTTTCTCCCGGTAAGACGCGCATTGGCTGGATCGGCACCGGCGTCATGGGACGCAGCATGGTTGGCCATCTGATGAACGCGGGATATTCCGCCACGATTTACACCCGTAGCAAAGAAAAGGCCGCCGACCTGATTGAAAAGGGGGCTGCTTGGGCGGCTTCACCCAAGGAAGTCGCCGCGAGGTCGGACGTGATTTTTTCGATCGTCGGTTTCCCGGCCGATGTGCGTGAAGTGACGCTGGGGGAGCAAGGCTCACTGGCGGGCGTGCAGCCAGGTTCGATCCTGGTCGACATGACCACGAGCGAACCGACGCTCGCTGTCGAAATCTATCAGGCCGCGAAGGCCAAGGGTGTGCAGGCCGTCGACGCCCCGGTCTCCGGTGGTGACATCGGGGCGAAGAACGCCGCCCTGTCGATCATGGTGGGCGGCGATGCCGAGGCCGTCGCCAGTCTCCAGCCTCTCTTCGCAGAAATGGGCAAGACGATCGTCCATCAAGGAGCCGCCGGGGCCGGGCAGCACACAAAGATGGTGAACCAGATTCTGATCAGCACCGGGATGATCGGTGTTTGCGAAGCCTTGCTGTATGGTCACAAAGCTGGCTTGGATCTCAATACGGTCATGCAGTCCGTGGGGCCGGGTGCCGCCGGGAGTTGGTCGCTCTCAAACCTGGGGCCGCGAATGATCGTCAACAACTTCGACCCCGGCTTCTTCGTCGAGCATTTCGTCAAGGATATGGGGATCGCCTTGGCCGAATCGCGGCGGATGGGCCTGTCGTTGCCCGGCCTGGCTTTAGCGGAACAGCTCTATCAATCGGTGAAGGCCAAAGGCTTTGGACGAAATGGGACCCACGCGTTGATGCTGGCACTTTCGGAAATGTCGGCGATCGATTGGCGCAATCGGCCCACGACTTCGAAAACGTAATCCACTCGACAAACGACCGGAAAAGGAATTCAGCGCGGGAATTCCCGACTGAGCGTGGACAATCACTGGTTTTGCAAGTCAGATAACAGAGTTCGCGACGAGCGGGCTCCGCATTGTGTCTTCAAGGAAATGTCAAGATGCCTCGAAAAGGCGAGCAGTTTGCCGGATTGACCGTGGCGATTGTCACACCGTTCAAGAACGATC
>PNLE01000099.1 GCA_013822855.1 Planctomyces sp. | reverse complement strand
GGCAGCCCCGCCGCCACTCCCGAGGTCATCCCCGCCGATGTCGTCACCCGCTGCTGGTTCGAGTGGCAGCGGCAAGGGGGCTGCGGGCCGGGGGAACTTGAATGCCAACTCCCCTTCGGCTCCCCCCTCTTCCAACCCGGCGACTTCGTCTCCATCACCGATCCCACCGGCACCCGCTGGTATCTGGGCCGCATCGAGGAACACCTCGCCCGCTGGCCGCACCGCTCGATCATCAAACTTGAAGGTCTGGCGGTCGAACTGGGCGAGATCTTCCCCGGCGGCTTCGTCCGCAACGACAGCGACGCCCCCACCCCCTACCGGCTCGGCATCACCGATGGCGGCTTCTCCCACGATCCCGATTTCGCCGACGAATCCTATGCCTACGCCTCCCGTCCCGAGGAAGTCGTGCGCCAACTCCTCGAACTCGACGAGATCACCTCCACCCACATCACCTTTCCCTCGGATGCGATCGTCGAAACCGATCTCCCCGTCCCCATCGAAAGCCTCAAGTTCAACGGCGAGGAATCCCTCCGCTCGATCTTCAAAGACCTCGCCCTCCGTGCCCAGAACGCCGTCTGGGGTGTCGATCCCCACGGAGCTTTCTTCTTCCGCGCGGGCGTGGCTCCTTCCACGCAATCGATCCCTCTCGCGTCGATCATCAAGCTCGAACAGTCCCGCAGCCTCGATCAGATCTTCAACCGCGTCCTGCTGACCGGTGCCTACCTCTACCAGTCGAATGGCCAGCCCTATCGCTGGCGCGGCAACTACACCGAACCCACCAGCCGGGCCCTCTATGGCGAACGCCGCATCCGCCTCTGGGTGCCGTGGATCCGCTCCTCGATCGACGCCCGCAGCTTTCTCCGCGAGTTCTTCGCGCGGTACGCCTTCCCCAACGGACGCATCTCGCTCGAATGCGTCGCGGCGGAAACCTGGCTTCCCCCCTGGGAAGCCCGCTATCAACTGGAAGGCCCATCAGGCCTGCCCACCACTCCCCTGCAGGCCGACACCCTCCGCATCGAGTTCGACGAGACCCCCGTCTACCGCCTCGAACTCGGCCCCGTCGATCCCCGCATCCTCTGGCCCGAACCCGAGCACGACGAACGCTGGCCCATCGCCCCCACCAGCGATCTCCCCTCCGGCTACGGCGGCGAAGACATCCCCGCCGCCGACCCCCACCTCTCCAGCGGCGGTGGGGGTGGCGGCGACACATCTTCCGCAGTGACCGAAGACTCCGGCAGCACCCCCTCCGACCTCTTCACTTCCGACCTCATCGACACCAGCCTCTCCGATTCCGACCTCACCACCGACCACCCCTTCACCACAGAAACTGGCACCCCGGAAACTGGCACCTCGGAAACCGGCTTCCCCGACACCAGCGAAACCTCCCCCGGCACCAGCAACTCCGGTGCTGGCGACACAGGCGAAACCGGCACGAGTGACAGCGACCCGGCTGACAGCCATCCCACCCACAGCGAATCCAGCCCCAGCCTTGAGGAAAGCACACCCACCAGCAGCGTCAGCTCCGAATCCTCCGCCCCCACCTCCTCCAGCTGGCTCAACTCCGACACCTGGCCCCCCGACTCCTCCACAGATACGCCCCCAAGCTCCGTTACAGACTCGCTGCCGACCTCATTCCCTCCCTCCAGCGATTCACCCCCCACCGAATCCCCCACCAGCGAACCTCCAGAAAGCGAACTCCCCGCCTCCGAACAACCCTAGCCGGAACTCTCTTTCCCCCTCGCCCAGTCCTCTGGGAGAGGGCCGGGGTGAGGGCGAGTTCGAGCGTATGTGACTTCTCCAAACAAGAAGCTCCATCGCGCGCCGCTCGGCCTTCCTGGGAACTGTGTATGGCTCGCCATGCCCATCGGGAAGACCCTCACCCGGCCTTACGGCCACCCTCTCCCGGAGTACCGGGCGAGGGTTAATTCCCCCCTCGCCCAGTCCGCTGGGAGAGGGCCGGGGTGAGGGAGAGTCCCCACACCTTGCACGATCAACCCACGCCCCCCCGCCCAACCAACAACCAACAACCAACAACTGACAACTGACAACTGACTCTTCCCCCAATGTTCCACCGCTCCACCACCGACCAATCCTTCACCCCCCTCGACCTCCGCGACTTCTACGCCGCACCCGAAGGGGCCGCCTGCTGGCTGATGGGCGGCGGGCCCTCCCTCACCCGTTTGCCGCTCGCCGAGATCCGCGCGTCGCACATCCCCATCATGGCCGTCAATCTCGCCGGGCAAGGCCATCTCATCCCCGATTTCTGGACCGCCTACGATCCCACCGCCCGCTTCCTCCCCTCGATCTACCGCAGCCCGCGAACCCTCAAATTCCTCCACCGCCGCCGGTCGATGGATCTCCTCCCCGGCGGCACCCACAAGCTCTGCGAGTGCCCCGGCCTCGTCTTCTTCGAGAACGAAAAGCGGGACTTCACCCACGCCTTCTCACCCCAAGCCAACAAGATCCTCGACTGGAACGACTCCCTCATCCAGGCGATCGACATCCTCTTCCACCTCGGCTTCCGCACGCTCTATCTGGCGGGCTGCGAACTTTCGATCGCCCCCGCAACCGCCTTCATCGAACACGCCGCCCGCGAAGGTCTGGAACACCACCCCGGCCAACCCCTCCGCCATTTCCTGGAACAGTGCAAGTCGCGGCAGATCGCCCCCGAGCTCTCCCCGAACGAAGTCACCGGCCCCCAATACCACTTCGATGAAGCCAAGCCCCTCGCCGCCACCCTCCGCACCGACGAGCACTACCAGCGCACCGTCCAACTGCTGAGGCTCTCACGGAAGTCGCTCACCCAGGCGGGCCTCCGGCTGGTCTCCGTCACTCCCGACAGCCGCCTCAACGACTACTTCCACTACCAGCCCGTCGCGGAAGTCCTCACCACACTCGCAGCAGCCGCAGGCAGTCCCGAACTCCACCGCACACGCGGCCTCTACACCGGCCAACCCCTCCCGCCTCCTCCGCTCCGTTGCCCCATGCGCGATCTCAAGGCCCCCACGCCATGACTGAAGGCCTCCATCACGCCACCACACTCATCATCCCCGTGCATGGCCAGATCGACCGGCTGCGGGCCTGCATCGCCACCCTGCGCCGCTGGCACCCCGTCCCCATCCTGCTGATCGATGACGGCAACCCCACCGGCTCCCTCGCCTCCTGCAAATCTCTTCCCGGCGTGCGCGTGCTGCACCAGCCGCATCGCGGCGTCACCCGCGCGTGGAACACCGGCCTCTCCGCGGCCCGCACGAAGTTCGTCGTCCTCCTCAACAGCGATGTCACCTCGACCGGCCCCTGGCTCGACAGTCTCCTCACCCCGCTGCGGCATTCACCCGACGTGTTGCTCACGGGAGCCGCTTGGCAATCACCAGCCGCCACCCACGCGATCGGCCAGCCCGAGCACTCCCTGCTCGCCGGCTGGTGCCTCGCCTTTCGCAGATCGTTATGGAACGACTGCGGCCCCTTCGACGAACGGTTCCACCACTGGTTCTCGGATACCGACTTCCAGCACCGCGTCCGCCAATTCGCCGCCGCACTCCCGACACCCGCTCCAGACCCCATCCGCTGCGTGAGCGATCTCCCGCTGGAACACGCGGGGCACGCCTCCACCCGCCAACTTCCCGATCGCCAGGCACTCCACGCCGCCGATCGTCTCGCCTACCTCGACAAGTGGCCGCCGAAGTAACGAAAGACCGCTCCCCCATGCACCTGATCCAAGTCATCAACGTCGGCCAGATCGTCGGCGGCACCGCCGCCTGCGCCTGGAGCGTCACCCGCGCCCTGCCCACATGGCACCATTCCGTGCTGGTCCTCAGCCCCATCACGCCCGCCACCCGCGCAGCCTTCGCCCCCATCCCCCTCATCTCGTTGGCTGGAAGCGATCTCGCAGGCTTCGAAGGAGCCCTGCATCAACAGGTCCGCGAAGCCCGGCGGCAGGGCCACGAATCCCTCCTCCTGTTCCACAACACGGCGGCCCACTGGCAACTGCGAAAGTGGCCCTGCCCCGCCATCGTCTATGCCCACTCCGCCAGAAGTCTCGTCGCCGCCGATCGAACCGTCGCCTGCTCCCACTGGCTCGCGCACACCCGCGGCTCCCACTCCCCCGTCATGTGGCAAGGCGTCCCCGATCCCCACGACTTGCCCGCCGGACCGCCACCGACCGACCGGCCCCCACCATCCGAGTTTCGCGTGGGCCGCCTCTGCACTCCCGCCCTCCACAAGTTCCCCGAGGAACTGATCGCGCTCTATGCCCGCTGGTCGCGCGAGTTCCCCCAGGTGCGCTGGGAATTCGTCGGCTGCCCCGCATCCCGCCAGCCCGCTCTACTCCAAGCCTGCGAAGGCCGGGCGATCTTTCATCCCGCCAGCTGGCAGGCCCGGCGGCTCCTTTGCGAGTGGGATGCCTGGCTCTACACCCATCCCCGCCTCACCGAGAGCTTCGGCCGCGTGCTGGCGGAAGCCATGCTGGCCAGCACCTTCCCCCTCGTCGACGCCCGCGGCGGCTTTCTCGAACAATTCCCGTCCACATCAGAAGCCGCTTCCCACTCCCCGACCGAAGCTCGTCCCCACAGCCTCTGCTCCACCCCCGCCGATTTCTCCACCCACCTCGCCTGGGCCATCGCTCATCCCACCGAACGCCAACAATGGACAACCCACCTCCAAACACACGCCCGAAAACACTTCTCCCTCACAGCCTTCCGCAATCGCCTCGAAACCTTCCTCACCCTTTGAGACATTGCTCTATGTGCCATGCTTGCAGCTTTGGGCAAGCAGCGATTTGTAGGGTGCATGGAGTCCCCGGAATGCACCATCTTCCTATTTCAAATAACCGGTAGGCCTCTCCCCGGGGTGGCCCGGCCAACTCGTGGCCGGGTCGCACAGCGACAAGAAGCCCCACCCTCCGTGCGAATCACCTCAAGAAACATGGCTCACACAACCAACCTGGCATGGCCAGAGCCGCATGCACAAATCCAAGCCAAGCCAGCCTCGGTGACTCACATCACCACACGTCGCCCGGCACACTCGAACCCTCCTCTGGGAACACTTCGCCCCTTCGCGTGAGCCCACCCTCTTCTCTCGCCCAAACTCTCCCGGTCACTTCCGCGACACAACCACCAGCCCCGCCAGGATCAATCCACTTCCCACGCCGATGCGGAGGGTGATCCTCTCCCCCAGGATCAGCCACGCCAGCACGACCGCCACAATGAAGCTCCCCTTGTCGATCAGCGCCACCGTCGAAACCTGGCCCTCCTTGAGCGCCTTGTAGTAGAAGACCCACGAGACAGCCGTCGTCACTCCCGAAAGGCCGAGCCACACATAGTTGCCGGTTTGGAGCGATCCCCATTCTGTCCGCGACACGGCTACCGCTGCGAAGCCCATGACGAAGACCGCCACGAAGACCGTCCGCACCGTCAGCCCCAACTCGCCCGAGATCCCCGCCAACCCCTGCTTGGCGATCACCGAAGTGAACCCGGCGAACACCATCGAGACCACCGCATACCACACCCAGCGTTCCATGTTGCTGCTCCACTCCCGATTCCGGAGATCGATCGAAGGCCTCATCGCCACATCATCTTATGCCGCTGGCAAAGGCCAATCGCTTTTGAAGATTCCGCATCGTCGGATCGAGAAGGAGACGAGCACGATGCGGGAACTCCCGAGATACCCGTTCCGTCTGAGTCGACTTCGGAACAACGCGCAAGCAACTCATCGAAGCGAGACGCCGCGCGATGACAATGTCTCCGTCGCCCGCTTGAGGAAATAGGCGGCGATGGTCGCGGGAATGATGATCATCAGAGGCAATCCTCCCAGCGTGAAATTGCCGATCACGATGATCGGCAGCATGCCCCGGTAGAGCCATTGCGGCCCGTCGGGGCGATGCAGGAAGGTCCGCACCATGCCGATCATCGCAGGGATCAGCAGCCCGCAGGAAATGAGGAAAATCCGCACATTCAGCCCCAGCGCTCGAAAGCCTTCCTCGCTTCCATAGGCCAGGAAATAGGGGACGAACCAGGACATCTGAAAGCCGAGCAGCCCGACGATGAAACACAAATCGGCCACCAACACGACCCAACGGAGCGCGGTATAGCAGAGCTTCACCTCCAGCAACCGCTCCGGTGTCAGGTGCCCGGCGGAAGGCGAAAAGTTGGCTGGCATACCTTCTCCGTTCCACGCACACGATCTTTTTTTGCGAACCCGATGGGGCGGATCTGCTGTCCTTTGCGATGGTTGAGAATGCCGTTGGCCCCCCCTCGCATGCCACCCTGATCCGAGGTTGTTATAACGTTGTCTGCCGCACTCTCTTTGCCGTTTCCTTCTGCCGAAGCTCGATTCATGTCCGATTTGATCACTCCCCGCGTCCTCGGCGGTTTCCGCGATTACCTCCCCGATGCGATGATGGCCCGCGAACAGCTCATGGAGACCGCCCGCAGGGTCTATCGCAGCTACGGCTTCAGCCCCATCGACACGCCGGTCCTCGAATACAGCGAGATCCTCCTCGGCAAGGGGGGCGATGAATCCGACAAGCAGCTCTTCCGCTTCCGCGACAACGGCGACCGCGACGTCGCCATGCGCTTCGACCTGACCGTCCCCCTGGCCCGCTTCGCCGCCATGCACTCAGGGGAACTCGGCCTCCCCTTCAAGCGGTACCACATCGCCCCCGTCTGGCGCGGCGAGAAGCCCCAGAAGGGACGTTACCGCGAATTCGTCCAGTGCGACTTCGACACGATCGGCACGCTCTCCAATGCCGCCGATATCGAAACGCTGCTGGTCATCTTCGACCTCTTGAGCGCCATCGGCTTCACGAAGGAAGGCCAGCCCCGGTTCGGCATCCGCGTCAACAACCGGCTGATCCTCAACGGCGTGCTGGAGCAACTCGGCGTGGCCGACCGTTCCGTCGGCGTCCTCCGCGCGATCGACAAGCTCCCCAAGGTGGGCCGCGAGAACGTGCTGGCGGAACTGGTAGAGAAGGTGAATCTCACCGGCGAGCAGGCGGCGCAGGTGCTGGATCTCCTGGCGGGTCAGGCCGATCTGGCCACGCTCGATACGTTATTGGCCGGAAACGCGAAGGCGATGGAAGGGGTGAACCGACTGCGCGAACTCTTCGCGGCCTCGCGCGAAGCGGGCCTGCCGGAAGGTGTCGTCACGCTCGACCTCTCGATCGCCCGCGGCCTCGATTACTACACGGGCACCATCTACGAAACTTTCTTGACCGACTTGCCTACGATCGGCAGCGTCTGCTCGGGGGGCCGGTACGACAACCTCGCGGGCCTCTTCACCAAGGAGCAGCTGCCCGGCGTCGGAGCGAGCCTGGGCCTCGATCGATTGCTGGCGGCCATGGAAGACCTGGGGATGGTGGCCAAAGCGACCACCCCCGCCGTCGTCTTCATCCCGCAGTTCGATGAAGCGAAGCTGGGGGCCTACATGGGGTTGGCGAGGCGGCTGCGGGCCGTGGGCATTGCGACGGAGGTTTTCCCGGAAGCCAAGAAGCTCGGCAAGCAACTCCAATACGCCGACCGCAAGGGCTTCCGCGTCGCGGTGATTGCCGGCAGCGACGAGTTCGCGAAGGGGGAATGGCAGGTCAAGGATCTGCTCAGCGGCAACAAGGAGACCGTCGCCGACGCCGACCTCGAACGCTCCCTCCTCGCCCACCTCGCCACCAACACCCTCCACAACCCCACCGCCTGAGTTTGTCGCTGGTGATTTGTAGGGTGCATGGAGTCCTCGGAACGCACCATCTTCGAATTTCGAATAGCCGGCTCAACCCTCGTGCCAACCTCTGATCAGAGCTGCACCGTCCTCTCTTTCCCGGTACCATCCGGGATCATTCTGATCGTCAAAAAGGTCGCCACGCTTCGGGGAAGATCATGGCCAGAAAAACACGCATGACGCGCGAGAAGCTGCCGGCGGGGGAGCATCTCTGCACCTACTGCACCGCCAAGTGCTGCCGGTACTTCGCACTCCCCATCGACACTCCCACCACGTGGGACGACTTCGACAACATGCGCTGGTACATCATGCATGGCCGCACCTCGATCTTCGTCGATGGCGGCACCTGGTACCTCCTCGTTTACGGCGACTGCAAGAACCTGCTCCCCGACAATCGCTGCGGCGTCTATCACACCCGCCCCGCCATCTGCCGCAGCTACTCGACCGACAACTGCGAATACGACATCGGCGGCTGCTACGACAAATTCTTCGAAGCCGCCGAACAGCTCTGGGAATACGCCGAAGCCATCCTCCCCCCACGCCGCGTCAAACGCGAGAAAACCGGCGGCCTCCCCATCCTCAGCCTCTGAGACGCATTCCAATTGGAAATAGCGCTCTTCGTGCCATGCCTGCAGCTTTGGGCAAGCATGCTTTTGCGATTTTCAACGCGCCATCTCAAGTTGCGATTCGTATGAGGTCCGCCGAAGAGCGTGGTCTGGCTTCACCCCTTCCCACCTTCTTTCCTTCTCCCCTCTCCTCCCCCTGGCTTTGTCGCTTCTCCGCTTCCTGGCTTTTCCGCCCCTCCCTCCTCCTCCCGCCCATGCTTGCGGCGAGCCCCGTGACTGCGGAAGATACCTGTTTCAACAGTCGACAAGCGGCTTCCTCACCTCAGCAACAGGTCACGGCTCATGGATTTGCGGGAACACATTCGCAGCATTCCGGACTTCCCCAAGCCCGGAATCCTCTTCCGCGACATCACGCCGCTCCTCTCCGACCCCAAGGCCTTCGGCTACGCCATCGAGCAATTTGAAAAAGCCTTCGCCGAGACCAAGCCCACCGCCATCCTCGCCGCCGAATCCCGCGGCTTCCTCTTCGGCGCACCCTTGGCATTGGCACTGGGCACCTCGTTCATCCCCGTCCGCAAGCCGGGCAAGCTCCCCTACAAGACCCGCAAGTTCAGCTACGATCTCGAATATGGCAGCGACGCGCTGGAGATCCATGTCGACGCCATCGGACCCGGCAGCCGGGTCCTGCTGATCGACGATCTCCTGGCCACCGGCGGCACGATCGAAGCCTGCGCCAAGCTCGCCCAGGAGGCGGGTGCGGAAGTCGTAGGCTGCGGCTTCGTCGTCGAACTCTCGTTCCTGAATGGCCGCAAGAAGCTCGGCAACTATCCGATCACCAGCCTCATCACCTATGATGGTGAAACGTAGGCCGCAGGTTCGTGGGCGGGTTCCCAGACTCGGCCGACGGTATGATTCACCTGTTTTGATTCACTTGGATTGATTCACTTGGTCAATTGGATGATCACCCACCCTTGAAAGGATGCACCCCATGATGAACCGACGCGAAGCTCTGGCGACCTCCGTGGCCGCGATGACTTTGGGTTCCCACCTGTTTGCAGCGGAAGGCAAGAAATTGAGCAAGGTCTACTTCGATATCAGCATCGGCGGCAAGCCGGCCGGCAAGATCGTCATGGAACTCCGTGACGACATCGTCCCCAAGACGGCCGAAAACTTCCGCGCCCTCTGCACCGGCGAAAAGGGCTTCGGCTACAAGGGCTCCAGCTTCCACCGCGTCATCCCCGGCTTCATGTGCCAGGGGGGTGACTTCACCAACCACAACGGCACCGGCGGCAAATCGATCTACGGCAACAAATTCGCCGACGAAAACTTCCAGCTCAAGCACACCGGCCCCGGCATCCTCAGCATGGCCAACGCCGGCCCCGGCACCAACGGCTCGCAGTTCTTCCTCTGCACCGAAAAGACCGAATGGCTCGACGGCAAGCACGTCGTCTTCGGCTCCGTCGTCGAAGGGATGGACGTCGTCCGCGCCATCGAAAAGGTCGGCAGCCAAAGCGGCAAGACCAGCCAGAAGGTCGAAATCACCGACTCCGGCGAAGTGAAGTAGGGATATTGGATGGTTGTGGGTGGATGGTGGGGAGTTGGTGTTGGGTGTTGGGTGTTGGGCGTTTGTCACTTCCCCAATGGGTGGCACGTCCCTGAGGTCCGCCGAAGGGCGTGGTCCTCATTCGACTGACTAACACTTCACCAGCTTTCAAAGCCGATTCTCCAAGATGCCACTGCTGGCTTGCCAGCAGTCTCTTCCACCCACCACAACCGACTCGCTCAACAACACAAAACCTCCGGCCAGCGAACCCGCCAGCCGGAGGTTTTGTCTTTCTATGTGAATACGAAAAGCGTAGAAGCGAGGGTCACGAATCCACGACTCGCGTTCTCCACCAACAACTGACAAACACACAACCCCCCAACACCAAACCCCACCCATGGCCCACATCACCTCCCTGCAAATCGGCCTTCCCCAGGATCGCCCCGCGCTCAGCGACCGGCAGCCGGCGTATCGCACCGGCTTCTGGAAGTCGCCGGTGACGGGTCCCCAGCTCCTGGACGCCCACGGCCTGGTGGGTGATGGACAGGCCGATCTCGTGAATCATGGTGGCACCGACAAGGCTCTCTGCCTCTACGCCGCCGCTCATTATCCGGCGTGGCAACAGGAACTGGGTCTCGCCGACTTTCCCCCCGGCGCCTTCGGCGAGAACCTCACGGTGGCGGGTGGAGATGGAGTCGCGGGCGATGAACCCATGACGGAAGAGACCGTCTGCCTGGGCGACCTGTGGCAAGTGGGCACTGCCCGCGTGCAGGTCTCGCAACCCCGGCAACCGTGCTGGAAGCTGGGCCGCCGCTGGGAGATGACCGACCTGCCCGGCAAGGTGATCCGATCAGGCCGCACGGGCTGGTATGTGCGCGTCATTTCGCCGGGGATGATCGCGGCGGGCGACACGATTCAGCGCCTTGCCCGCCCACACCCCGATTGGCCCCTCAGCCGCCTCAACCACCTCATGTACCGCGCCAAACAGGACGAAGCCCTTCTCAGGGAAGCCCTCACCCTCCCGGCCCTCTCCACCAGCTGGCGAGAACACTTCATGAGCCGCCTCGAACCCTAGGCGAGCGCAAGCAAAAGCTCCCGGCGTTTTGCCCAACGCCGGGAGGTTGCACTGGGTAAGTGGACTGCTAGCCGTGTCGATAAAATCGCCGCAAAGCTATGCGAACGTGATACCCAAGACAAATGCCCGGCGTTGAGGAAAACGCCGGGCATTGATCGACAATAGCTACGAATGCCGCCATCTCGAATTGCTTAAGGTTCCACCGGCTCCAGCTTGACGGCCTCTCGCATGGCTTCAACGAGCTTAGCCGACTCTGCGGGGGGCTTGCCGGAGGATTGCTCCAGCCACTTCACAAACTGCTCCACCTGCTCGCTTTTGGATAGTCCATCCACGTGGCGGAGCTTGATGAGGACGTTCTCGGCGATCACGGCGATCGTCTTCGGCATCTCGGGGGGATCACCTCCGCGATTCGCATCCTCCCCCTTGGAAACTTTTTTGACCGCAGTCCGATCAATCTCCAAACTCCCCCCGTCGGCCTTCAATTGATCCACCCGGCTCACATACTCTTGGCCCACCTCTTGAACAGTGATACCCAACTGCTTCAAGCGATTATTGGTCTGATCGCCGGTATCGGTGGTACAACCAACAAGTAAAGCCAGCGCTGGAATCATCCAATGAATCAAACCAAAAAAAAATGAGTACCTAATGGCGGCGAACTGTTTATGCATTATCAACCTTAACCTGGATTTGAACTCCCACGGCGAACTTGCCGATGCTAGTACTCGCCGACGGTTTCGCCGGTGCTCTTGGTGCCCAAGGCCCACCAGGTGTCGAGATCCACGTTGTTCGAGACGAACCGAACCGAGCCATCCATCAGAGCCACGTGCACGCCGCCTGTATGCTCGCTGGAAGGAGTGATCGCTCCGTCACCTTCGGCACAGCGGAACCAGTCCGTGTTGTAGGCCGCGATATTGACGGTATTGGGTGGAAACACATGGGCATAGACATGCTTCTGCCACGCATCCGTGTGCAACCACGAGTGGCCTTTGTAGGGTGTCCAAGCCGCCCAGTTCGTGGCGGTGGCCAAACCGTCGGTGACCAGGGTACGGATGGGTGCGTTCAAGTTTTGGATGCTGCCGGCAGAAGATGTGTACGACAGATTTCGCCGCTTGTCGGTATGGTTGTTGGAGTCGGCAACCAGCGATTCGGAGAACATCGCAGTGTTGGAGGTTCCGTCGGTGACATCCCGCAATCGAACGCTGTCATTCGATGACAATTGCGAACCATTCTGGCAGTTGAGCAACCCCGGCCCGCCGGGAGTCATCCGAGACATGGAGATAATGCCCGTCGACTTCGGAAGCGCTGCCCCCGATGTCAGTGGCGTCTGATTCGGAAGGATCACGTTGCGGGGATGCCCGCCGTTGGCCACATAGCTGAAATTGGCCGTGGGGATGTTGTAGTCCGGGGCCGAGACGCAGACCCGTGACTCCGATGGACACAGGAATGCGGGAATCTTGACTCGTGCGACCTGGTCGGTTTCGGTTGTCTGGCTTCCGAGGGAGGTATAATTCGTCGCGCGGGTAAAGTCGATTTTGTTATAGATGGTAGCCTGATCAATATAAGGCAGAAGACCGCAATACCATGACTTGTTACCTGCGGATCCATTACCGCCGCCGTAATCATAAGCTGCGCGAAATTGCTGGACGGGGGTCGTCCCATGCACATCGAGATAGTTGTGCATCGCCAATCCCAACTGCTTGAGATTATTGCGGCACTGGGTTCTGCGGGCCGCCTCCCGGGCCTGCTGGACGGCAGGGAGCAGGAGTGCGATCAGGATGCCGATGATCGCGATGACCACCAGCAATTCGATCAGCGTGAAACCAGCCCGCCTCTGTTCAAGAGTTCTTCGCGACATGACTTGACCCTCATCTCAACCAACACAAGTAAAAGCGACAACTGTCGCATCAATGGGCGTTTACTAGTTGATAGAACGTCGTCATTCGGGAGCGTCTTCCCAGGAGGCGCGTATACTACCTCTGGCGGATGAAGTTGCTAGTCCGGATTTGAAAACCCCAGAGAATTCACCCGTTCTTCAACATGAGGTCGAGTGGTGGTCACTCGTAACAAAGGCTGTTCGACAAACAGGTTCCGCGACGGCGCTTGACGAATCACTACCAACCCATGCACGAGGTTGTGTGTCGGGCATTGTGGTTTTTCGAAGCCTCAGAGGGAGGGAATGGGAGAGAGAGTGGGAAGCACTCTGTGCTCAATCAAGGCGGACCGTTCCCCACCAACACTCGACTACCAACGAAAAAGCCCGGTATCCGCAAGGGACACCGGGCTTGATTTCATGATCGAAACCGTCAGCGATCAGGCGAAGCGGTCCATGTCGCAGTATTCCCCACCGGCGGCGGGGATGTAGCCCTTGACGACGTAATCCATCACCTGGCGGTCGCTGTTGAAGCGCCAGCCCAGTGTCCGAACCGAACGCTTCATGGCCTTGATCCACTTGTGCGGCTGGCCGTGTTCGTCGCGGTCGTAGAACAGCGGAATCACCTCTTCCTGCAGGACCTTCATCAGCGACTTGGCGTCGCGCTCGTCCTGGATCTCCTGGTTCGAGTGGATGCGGCCGTTGCCGATGGCGAAGCCGTTGAGGCCGTCATACGCCTCGGCCCACCAGCCATCGAGGATCGAGCAGTTAAGGCCGCCGTTGAGGACGACCTTCTGACCGCTGGTCCCCGAGGCTTCGAGCGGACGCCGCGGATTGTTGAGCCACACATCGACACCCTGCACGAGGTGCCGGGCGAGGTTCATGTCGTAGTTCTCGACGAGGACGACCTTCCCCTTGAAAGCCGGATCCTGCGACATCTTGAAGATCCGCTGGAGGATCCCCTTGCCGAAATCATCGGCCGGGTGGCTCTTCCCCGCGAAGATCAGCTGCACGGGCCGCTCGGAATCGGCAACGATCCCGGCGAGCTGCGCGACGTCTTTCAGCACCAGATCAGCCCGCTTGTAAGGAGCGAACCGGCGGGCGAAGCCGATGGTGAGGGCTTCGGGGTTGAGCAGCGTTTCGAGATCGGCGATCTCCTTCTTCCCCTGGTTGAGACGCTGGGCCCGCGTGATCATGCGGCGGCGAACCATCGCGATGAGCCGCTGCTTGAGGGCTTCGTGGGCCTCCCAGAATTCCCCGCTCAGGACGTTTTCGAAGTTCTTCCAGGTGTCAGCCTCACCGCTTGTCTGCTTCCAATCCGGCGGCAGGACGCGGTTGTAGACTTCCGCCAGTTGCGGCGCGAGCCACGTGGCGAGATGCACCCCGTTGGTGATGTGGCCGATGGGAAGCTCGTGCTCGGCCTTGTTGGGCCACAGCCCGCCCCACATGCGGCGGCTGACCATGCCGTGCAGGGCCGAAACCCCGTTCGCCCGGCGGCTGCACTTGAAGGCGAGGACCGTCATGGTGAACGGCTCGTTGGGGTCGGAGACATTCACACGGCCCAGGCCGATGAGGCCGATAGTGCCGATGCCGAGCTGATCGGCCGTGGGCCCGAGGTGCTCGTCGATCATGTCGTAGCCGAAGCGATCGTGACCGGCGGGAACGGGCGTGTGCGTGGTGAAGACGCACATCTCGGTTGTTTCCCGCATGGCGTCGGTGAACGTCATGCCGTCGTCGTTCATCCGCTGGCGGATGAGTTCGAGCGTGGCGAAAGCGGAGTGGCCTTCGTTCATATGGACGACGTTGGGAACGATCCCCATCTGGGCGAGGGCGCGGACTCCGCCGATGCCGAGGATCACTTCCTGGCGGATGCGGATGCGGACGTCACCGCCGTAAAGCCGGGCCGTCAGGCGGCGGTCTTCGGGGGTGTTCTGTTCAATGTTAGTGTCGAGCAGGAAGAGGCGGACGCGACCGACATTGACCTGCCACGCCTGGGCGTAGATCGACCCGGTGCGGGTATCGACCTTGACGATCACATCCCCGCCATCCAGCCCCTTGGCCTTTTGGATGGGGAGGCGATGGTTCGAGACGGGGTCGTAGACTTCGCGCTGCCAGCCGGTTTCGTCGATCTGCTGCGAGAAATAGCCTTCGTTGTAAAGCAGACCCACCGCGACGAGGGGGACACCCAGATCCGACGCACTCTTGAGATGGTCACCGGCCAGCACACCCAGGCCGCCCGAATAGTTCGGCAGCGATTCGTGGATGCCGAACTCGGCGGAGAAATAGGCCACCGGCTTCTGGCCGAGGATCCCCGCGTTGAGGGCCCCCCACGTGTTCTTGTCGTGGAGATACTCTTCGCAGCGGCGATAGGCGTAGTTGACGCGGGAATGGAGCACCGATTCGCGGGCCCGCTCTTCCAGCTGGTCTTCGGTCATTCCTTCGAGGAGGAGGACCGGGTTGTGGTCGAGTTCGCGCCACTTGGCGGCGTCGAGATCACGGAAGATCGAAGTGACATCCGGCTGCCAGCACCACCAATAGTTGCGAGCCAGTGCGAAGAGCTTGTCCCGAAATGACTTGGCCATGAACCGCTCATCCTCGTGATCCGAAGTGTCTGTGATGTGGGATCCCGTGCCGGTGACCCTGCCCCGTCGCAGCCATGGAGGGGCTGGCGACCACGAAACTGGAGGCAATCTTTACTGGGGAGTTTCTTTCGGGGGGCAGTCTAACGGGGAAAAGACGTGAATGCTGCCCGTTTATCGTGAATTCCTCGCGACGACTGTTGAAACCGCAAACGGAGTGCCCAATCGGTCGGCACTTCGCCACAAATCTCGACTCAGCCTGAGCATCCCGGAGGTACGCCACGAGGACACAGACGAGAGATTCGCTTCTCGAACTGCCTGACCAGCCCAAAACGCGCGAAACGCTGGCGACACTGCACGAAATGTCAGCACGTTTAGATGACATAAACATCAGTGCTACACAGATCGAAAAATCGCCTCGAATCGAGAAGTTCCGCACAAAACCAATTTTTCACCGATTTTTTTCCAATATTCTGCTGATCCAGCCTTCATTTCAAATTGACGCACAAGAATGCGTCGATACGATGAGGAACTCCCGTCAACATTAGGTGATTCCACCTAGCGATGTCTTCGCCTTTCTTCATCCCTGTCTTCTGGAGCACATCATGCCACTGTCTCAAAGCACGTCCCGACGTGGGTTCACACTCATTGAACTCCTGGTGGTCATCGCCATCATCGCGATCCTCATCGCCCTCCTCCTCCCCGCAGTTCAACAAGCCCGCGAAGCGGCCCGCCGCACCCAGTGCCGCAACAATCTCAAGCAACTCGGCCTCGCTCTCCACAACTACCACGACACCTACACCGTCTTCGCCCCCCGCCAGACCGGCTCAGGAACTCCGCTCGGTGGGCAGCCCAACTCGCACCTACGCACACGAATCAGCGGAATTGTGGGTCTGCTCCCCTATCTCGATCAGACTCCGCTCTACCAGCAGATCCAAACCGGAACCGCCGTCCCTTGGACGACTGGCGGCTACTGGCAAAGGGATCTCCCCGCACTGATGTGTCCCTCCGATCCAGTGGGAGGAGCCCCCGCTGGCACACTGGTGGGTCGGTACAACTACATGTTCTGCAGTGGTGACAGCATCACCTCCTCCGGTGGCAACGGCAGTTCAGCCACACCGATCGTCGTGCAGTCCCGCGGCATGTTTGGTTCGCTCGTCTGCTATGGCGTGCGCGACGCACTCGATGGCACCAGCAACACCATCGCCATGTCCGAAGGGGTTCGTCCCACAGCCAACAACACTCGCGGCATGCTTTCAAACACTGCCGGTATCGCCAATCCAGCAGCTTGCACCGCCCTCTTCGACCGCGCCACGGGAACCTTCCCGGGTGGGGGTTGGACGGGCGACACGGCTTGGGGATTCCGCTGGGGTGACGGGGCTGGCTTCTTCAACGGCTTCACCACCGCCATCGCTCCCAACGGCCCGTCATGCTCGCAGAACACCGCTCAAAGCCACTGGAACGGAACCGTCAACACCGCCTCCAGCCGACACACCGGCGGCACCCACTGCCTGATGACCGACGGAGCCGTCCGCTTCGTCAGTGAAAACATCAACACCGGCGATCAGTCCGCCGCCTGGATGGGCGCGACCGCTGGCGGCCCCTCTCCCTACGGCGTCTGGGGCGCACTCGGAAGTCGCTCCGGCGGCGAAACCACCGGCGAGTTCTAGGCTCAAGTTGAGTCCTCCCTGTCACCGCCAATGATCGAGGCACGTCACCCCGGGCGCTCCGGATGATGTGCCTCGATCTCTTCATTCGTTCTTCGTGATCCCCTCACGCGCGTTTCTATTTCAAACATCAGTCGCGTGGCATGCCCCGCAGCTTTGTGCGGGCATGTCTTTGTGACCTTCAACACGCAACTTCATGTTGCGATTCTTATCACTGATTTTCCCATACCAATAATCCTCCTCTGAAAGTCCTCCCCATGCGCATTCTGTCCACCCTCGCCTGCGTGGCGGCTCTCTTGTCTCTCGGCTGCGGCGGTGGCTCCGACAAGTTCAAGGCCCAGCGCCCCAAGACGGTTCCCGCCCAGGGTGTGGTGACCTACAACGGCGAACCTCTCGCCGGTGCGATTGTGATCTTCGTTCCCCCGCAAGGCGGAACAGCGGCTTCCAGTGCCACCAACGCCGCCGGTCAATTCGACGCCAAGGCTTTCCCGCCCGATGCCGGGGCCGTGCCGGGAACCTATAAGGTGACCGTCACCAAGAACG
>PNLE01000098.1 GCA_013822855.1 Planctomyces sp. | reverse complement strand
CTCGGGATCAATATGCATCCGGGCGTAGATCTCGGGGGCGTAAGCGAAGAAGACGATCGAAACCAGGGCCGCATAGAGCGAGGCCTGACCGACGGCTGCCAGCCCTGCTGTCCGTGCGAGATCCGGCCGCTGGGCCCCCAGATACCGGCCGGCCAGGCTCCCCGAGGCGATCCCGAAGGCAACCGCCGGCAGATACGACAGCGCTTCGACCCGCACTCCCACGATATGGGCCGCGAAGGCCGCCTTCCCGCTGGCCACGCGGGCGATGATCATCAGGAACAGGAAGTGGCCGGTGAAGGTGGCCAGGCCGTCCATGGCCGCCGGCCCGCCGATCCGCATCAGCCGCTGGGTTGTCTCTTTGCGAATCACGAACTCCTTGCGGATGAGCGTCAGTGCCGACCGGCCCGAAGTGAGAAACCACGCCATCAGCAAGGCACCGCAGAACTGGGCCGCCACCGTGCCATAAACAATCCCGTTGACCCCCAGTTGCGGAAACGCGCCGAGTCCGTAGACCAGCGAAGTCGAGAGGAACATGTTCACCACGCTCGTCAGGCTCAGCACATAGAGCGGCGTCCGCATATCGCCCGCGCCGCGCAAGCTGGCGGCCCCGATCAGTGTCCACGCCGAAAAAATCTGCCCGCGCGAATCGATCCGCAGGTAGTCGATCGCAATGAGTGCTGACTCCCCTTCCAACCCCAGCAGCCAGGCGACAAACGGGGCCAGGAAATAGAGCAGCGTCGAGACAGCCACCCCCATGCAGAGGGCGAGCGCCATCGCACGGGAGGCGATCAGCCGCGCGCTCTCAAAATCGCGGGCTCCCCAGAAGCGGGCAATGAGGGCCGTCGCCCCGACACCCACCAGCCCGAAAACCATCGACGCCATCCAGCTGACATACGCCGCCAGGCCGATGGCCGCCGTCTCCTGCTGCCCCAGCCGACCGGAGAGATAGACATCGAAAAACCCGACCGAAAAATGCAGCACCTGCTCCAGCAGCACCGGCCACGCCAGATGGATCACCGCCCGATGAGCCTGCCACCACCGGTGCGGCCCCCCGATCTCCGGCAGCGCTTTCCATTCGGAAGCGGAATCCGCCCCCACTCCGCCGCCTGATCTCGCCGACGTCATCCCTTTGGTCTTCCGTGCCTGTGAATGCGGTTTGAAGTGGTATCACTCTTCGGATGGGCTGCTCGCAGGGATCATAGCGATCCGGGGGAGAAACACGTCCGCACCGCGATCGGACAAAAAACTCTCGCCATTCAACCCATCAACACGTTATTATCCGTCAGCGTGTTCGCGTGTTACCGGAAATGGGTTGCTGCCCGGAGCGACCGGGGGATAAGCCACATCGCGCGGGGGTTCACCATCGGCGACCTGTCGAGTGGTGACATCGGTGGATGCAACATGGATCCGCCCACCGGATCCTGTGTGCCGGCGGATCGACGTTTGAGCGAATTGGGTTTTCCAGATGAAGCGACATCCCTTCCCCCGCCGCCTCGGCCTACTGCTTCTCGCCGCACTCGTTTTCTCGTTCCCCGCGCTGGTCTCCCCAACCAAGGCCGAGGATCAGGCCGCGCTGGAATTCTTCGAGGCCAAGATCCGCCCGGTCCTTATCAAGGAGTGCTACTCCTGTCATTCGAGCCAGGCACCCGTCCTCAAAGGGGCCCTCAATCTCGAACACCGCTCCGGCTGGCAAACCGGGGGCGACTCCGGCCCCTCGATCGTCCCCGGCAACCCCGAAGACAGCCTGCTCCTCGCGGCGATGAAGTTCGACGGCCTCGAAATGCCCCCCGCCGGTCGTTTGCCCGATGAAACCATTGCCGACTTCGAAGCCTGGATCAAAGCCGGTGCCGTCGATCCCCGCGAAGGTACCGGAACCGCCACCAAAAACACGCCCCTCACCGGAATGAGCGTCGAAGCCGGCAAACAGTTCTGGTCCTTCCAGCCGGTGACCACTAGCCCGCTTCCCGAAGTGCGGGATACCCAGTGGGCAACACCTACGGCAACCAACGCCACCAGCCATCAGATCGACACCATGATCCTCGCCAAGCTGGAAGCGGCGAACCTCGCTCCGTCCCCCGCCGCCGACGAACGAACGCTCGTCCGCCGCCTCTATCTTGATCTCATCGGCCTCGTCCCCACAGCTCCCGAAGTCGACGCCTTCCTCCACGATCAGCGGCCCGACCGACTCGAGCGGCTCGTCGACACACTTCTCGAACGGCCCGAGTTCGCCGAGCATTGGGCCCGGCGGTGGCTCGACATCGCCCGCTACGCCGACAGCAACGGCTCCGACTTCAACGCCACCTTCAAAGAGGCCTGGCGGTACCGCGACTACGTGATCGACGCCCTCCGCCGCGATCTCCCCTACGACGAATTCATCCGCGAACAACTCGCGGGGGACCTCCTCCCCGCCGAAAACGAGCAGGATCGTGTGCGGAAGCTGGTGGCGACCGGCTTTCTGATGATCGGCCCCAAGATGCTCAGCGAGCGCGACAAGGTGAAGCTGCAGATGGATGTCGTCGACGAACAGCTCGACACTGTCGGCAAGGCGTTCCTCGGCATGACCATGGGCTGCGCCCGCTGCCACGACCACAAGTTCGACCCCGTCCCCACCGCCGACTATTACGCGATGGCCGGGATCCTGCGGAACACGCTCTCACTCCAGGGCGAGATTCAAAAGTATGTCTCCGATTGGCCCGAAACACCCCTCCCCATCGCCCCCGAACATCAGGCGGCTCTCGACCAGTTCGAAGCCGCCCGCAAGGCCCTCCAGGGACAGCTGGCCGCCATCAAGAAGCAGCTGGGCACGTCGACTCCCGCCGGGGCCGACACTGCGAAGAGCGAACTGGACCTCGGAGTCGTCGTCGATGATTCAGCCGCCGAATTCACCGGCGAATGGAAGTCGAGCGTCTATTCGCGACCCTTCGTCGGCGCGGGTTATCGCCACGACGACAACGCCGACAAGGGGGAGAAGTCGGCCACCTTCCGCACCACGCTCCCCTCAGCGGACGAATACGAAATCCGCATCGCCTACACCGGTTCCAACGGTCGCTCGAAGGAAGTCCCCATCGAAATCGTCCACGCCGGCGGCATCGCGCAGGTCACCCTCAACCAGCAGACGCCCGGCAAGCACGGCAGCCTGCTCCAGCCCATCGGCCGCTTCCGCTTCACCCCCGATCAGCCCGCAACCGTGACCCTCCGCACCACGGGAACCAAAGGGCATGTCATCGTCGACGCCGTCCAATGGATCTCCGTCAAGCAGCTGGAGGCCCACCGCATCCAACTGGCCGAAGCTGCGAAGAAAGCCGAAGCCAACGCCGAGATGGAACGCCTCAAGACCGAGATGAAGCAGATGGAAGGGAAGATGGCCGAGCTAATGAAGTCGGCTCCGCCCCCCGCCCCCAAGGCGATGGCCGCAAGGAACGCCACCGCCTTCAGCGATTGCCCGATCTGCATCCGTGGCGAACCCCACCAACTGGGAAAAGTGGTGCCGCGCGGCTTCCTGCAAGTCGCCTCGTGGGAACCCGCACCCACCATCCCCGCCGATGTCAGTGGCCGCCGCGAGCTGGCCGACTGGATCGCCCATCCGAAAAACCCGCTCACAGCACGCGTTTACGTCAACCGCGTGTGGAAATCGCTCCTCGGTTCCGGCATTGTCCGAACCACCGACAACTTCGGTGTGCTGGGTGAAAAGCCCACGCATCCGGAACTGCTCGACGCGCTCGCGAGCAGTTTTGTCCATGACGGCTGGTCGACGAAACGGCTGATCCGCGGCATCGTCCTCTCGCGGACCTACCAGCAGTCGTCCACCTTCCGCGACGAGGCCGCCGCCGTCGATCCCGAGAACAAGCTCGTCTGGCGATCCAACCGCCAGCGGCTCTCGGCCGAATCGATGCGCGACAGCCTCCTCCGCCTGACGACCGGCTTCCAGTCGCCACCCGCCGACTCCCCCGTGAAGTCGCTGGGCAAGCTCGTCGCCGAGAACAACCCCAAGGGGGCCGCCAAGACGATCCAGGAAGCAGGTGTCCGCACGATCTACCTGCCGGTGATTCGCGGCGAGATCTCACCGCTCCTGGCCGTCTTCGACTTCGCCGACCCCGATTTCGTCGTGGGCGAACGCTCCGTCAGCACCGTCCCGGCCCAAGCCCTCGTGATGCTCAACAGCCCCTTCGTGAAGGAGGCCGCCCGGCAGATCGCCCAGCAAGTCATCGAAGACGAAACCGTCCCCAGCGACGGCCGCGCGAATGCAATCTATGAACGTCTCTTGAGCCGCCCCGCCGACACCGAAGAGATCGCCGCCGCCGCGAAACTGGCGGAAGCGGGCGACCTCGCTGGCTGGTCCCGCGTGGCCCATGCGATCATCGCCTCGACGGAGTTTCGGTGGAGGGATTGAGGATGATGATAGTTGATGGTGGGGAGTTGGGGGTTGGAGGTTTGGTATTTGGTGTTTGAAAGGGCGTGGTCTGGGGTGGCATGCCCCGCAGCCTCTTGAAACAAAACAGTGCGGGCATGTCTTTCTTCCAAGAAGTGCTAAGTCTCTTGTGACGTTGTCACCCAGGTAGACCGAGGACGGCCAACCTGGGCCACCCCTACCCTTGATGATGCGATAACAGGTTTTTTGTGAGGGGCCCAGCCATGCGTGGTGAGATGAATCATTCCCAGTCGCGTCGCGCGTTCCTGTCGTCGATGGCCGCCAGCCTCGGCGGCCTGTCCCTCACCACCGGTCTCTCGCGCTGGGCCGGGGCTGCTGACAACACCCAACTTCCGGGTGGCCCATCGTCCGCCATCACCCTGGGCCAGCCCCACTTCCCGCCGCGTGCCAAGCGGGTCATCTTCCTCTTCATGCATGGCGGCGTGAGCCAGGTCGACACGTTCGACTACAAGCCGGAACTGGCCAAGTTCGACGGCAAACCCCTCCCCTTTGAAGCAGCGGCCAACATCGACGCCAAGCCCGTCCTCATGCAGTCCCCCTGGAAGTTCGCCCAGCACGGCGAATCGGGCGCCTGGTGCTCCGAACTCTTCCCGGAAGTCGCCAAGCAGATCGACCGCCTCTGCATCATCAAGTCGATGCACAGTCGGGGCCAATCGCACGGCCAGGCCGTCTCGATGCTCCACACCGGAAGCGACAACCTCGTCCGCCCCTCGGTCGGCGCGTGGGTCTCCTATGGGCTGGGTTCGGAAAACGCCGATCTCCCCTCATTCGTATCGATCGGACCCTCCGCCGGTCACGGCGGGCCGCGAAACTACGGAGCCGCCTTCCTCCCCGCGATCCATCAGGCCACCACCATCGGCCGCCAGGGGAAGCTGGGGAACGGGCAGATCGACTTCCTCAGCCAGGCAACCCCCGAGCAGCTCGAACTCGTCAAAGCCATCCAAACCATGAGCGAACGGCACCTCGAACGCGTCGGGCCGGATCCCCAGCTGCAAGGAGCCATCGAAACCTACGACCTCGCCTACCGCATGCAGGCCGCAGCCCCCGATGTGCTCGACCTGTCCCGCGAGTCACAGGCCACGCAAACCGCCTACGGCATCGGCGGCAAGGCCACCGACGAGTTCGGCCGCCAATGCCTCCTCGCCCGCCGATTGGTCGAATCCGGCATCCGCTATGTCGAACTCTCGACGGGGAACGTCTGGGATCAGCATGGCGGCCTCCGCGCCGGACATGCCAAGAACGCCCAGGCGGTCGATCAACCCATCGCGGCACTCTTGGATGATCTCGACCAGCGGGGGATGCTGGACGACACCCTCGTTGTCTGGGCGGGCGAGTTCGGCCGCACGCCCATCGTCCAAGGAAGCGACGGCCGCGACCATAATCCGCAGGGCTTCACCGTCTGGCTGGCTGGCGGCGGCGTGAAAGGAGGGATGTGCTGGGGCGAGACCGACGACTTCGGCTACTACGCCGTCAAGGACCGCGTCCACATGCACGACCTCCACGCCACGATGCTCCACCTCCTGGGCGTCGACCACGAGCGGCTGACCTACAAATACGCCGGCCGCGACTTCCGCCTCACCGACGTCCACGGCCGGATCGTCAAGGAAATCCTGGCTTGAGGTTTTGGTGTCGGGTGGCCCGGCCAACTCGTGGCCGGGTCGTCGTGCGGAGCCACGACGACAAGAAGCCCCACCGTCCGCGTGCCCCGTTCCGAAGAGCGCTTCCCGCAGATCCGTGCGCTTCGTCCCATGCTTGCAGCCGCAATTGGGATAACAGTGCAAGCATGTTTTCGCCGCCCTCAACACGCCATTTCAACTGGCGATCCGTATTTCGCGTTCCAATTGGAAATAGCGCTCGGGTGGCATGCCCCGCAGCTTTGCGCGGGCATGTTTTTGTGACTTTCAACGCACGATTTCATGTCGCGATTCGTCTGACTCCCCTTCGCATTCCTTCGCGCACTTCGCGCCTTCGCGTGAGCCCTCTTCCATGATTTCAATACAAAGAGATGATCTCACGCGAAGGCGCGAAGGCGCGAAGGTCTCCAAGAAGATCAGGCACAGAGCGTCCGTGTCCCATGCTTGCAGCCGCATTTGGGATAGACATGGCAAGGATGTTTTCGCCACCCTCAACACTCAATTTCAAGTGGCGATCCGTATCACCACCCCTGAACACCAAAGAAGCTATCGCTCATAAACAGCTGGTACGTGCAGGATGCGGGGCTCCTCGTCCCCCGGCAACCAAAGCGTGAGCCCCCCAGCCCGATCATCCACGCGAACCACGCCATCCGGCTGCCCGGCTGCGGCGGCCGCCAGAATCGCCTCGAGCGCCTGCACAGCCGCCACGACCGGGCGGTCGGCGGCGAGGCTGGCGAAGGGGCGGCTGTTGATCTCCTGAAGTCTTTCCTCGCGGGTGCCGCCGACACCGCTTTCTTCCGTGCCATGCTCCACATAAGCCACTTCACGGAAGAACTGCTCGATCGCCTCGATGCCATAACCCCGTTGGGTTCTCTCGCCCCAGGGTTCGATGGCCGTGCCGTTGTAGTGGGTGTTGACCGTCGTCTTCAGCTCGTGGGGTGTGCGGCCTTCCACCGTCAGCTCGACGCCGCGCTTGCGGGAGTGGCCGTTCCAGACGCCGTTGTCGAAGCGGAACTGCACCTCCTGCTCGACATAGCCGGGGAAGTTGTCGGGCGTGACCCACGAGGTGTGGATGTCGAAGCTCGCGGTGCGGCCATCGGGATAGGCATAGGTGACGCGGAGCTGTGTGCTATCCCAGGTGTCGCCATCCACTGGCCCGGCGAGACCGCGCTGGCCGGTGGCACTCACCGAGAAGAGCCTGCCGCCGAAGGTGAAGTCGATCAGCTTGAGGTAGTGGCAAGCGACATAGGTGCCGGGATTGCGGCCCTGGTTCCAGGCGGCGAATTGGCCCAGACCGACCGACTTCGGTTCGAGCAGCGAGCAGTAGCCGTGATTGACATGCGAGAGGACGCCGTCCACCACGAGTGTCCGCAGCCGCTTGTGATCCGGGTCGAAGAGCTTGTGGTAGACGACACGCACCAGCCGCTGTTTTTGGGCGGCAAGGGCCTCGAGCTCGTCCAGTTCGGCCAGCGAGAGAACCAACGGCTTCTCGATGAGGACATGTTTTCCCGCCACCAGGGCCGCACGGGCTGCGGCGAAGTGGCGATCGTCCGGCGTGGCGATGCAGACCGCATCCAGCGACGCGCCGACTTCACCGGCCAGCAGATCGCGCAGCCCTTCCTCCCCTGTAAAGCTGGCGAACGAGGCCATACCGGCGGGAGCATTCCCCTTGTAGGCTTCCGCCCGGCGGCCCGTCAGGCTCACCACCGCCGCCAGTTCGCACGTGGTGACACCCGCCCCGGGCGAAAGAAAACCACGGCGGCCCGCCTGCTCGAAGAACGGCCGATAGGTCTCGTCGAAGATCATGCCGAAGCCGACCATCGCCGCCCGCAGGTGATGCCGTGCCGCGTGGGTTGTCGAAATGGATGTTGGAGGAAGTGGACTCATGGAGCCTGGATCCGATGGGAAAACGATGCGGCTTTGAATGGCGAGCGGAAGCCAGATGATGGTCGCTCGCCGTCCCCTCTGGAAGTCTGTCGCGGGGAATGGGATGATCCGGGCATCACCAGAGAGACCTCCCAAGAGCCACACCGGAGAGTAACCGTCATGGATCGTCGTCAGTTTCTCGATACGACTTCGCGGGCCGGACTGCTCGCTTCCGCCGGCTTCGTGCAGGTCGCCGGTTCGCCGCCAAGCACCAGTGCCCAAGAGCCGTCCACCGCTCCCGCGACATCCCCGAAGGCCAAGCGCCGCGTGGCGGTCATTGGCACAGGCTGGTACGGCAAATGCGATGTGCTGCGGCTGATGCAGGTCGAGCCGGTGGATGTCGTCGCGCTCTGCGATGTCGATTCCAAGATGCTGGCCGACGCGAGTGATTTGATCACCGCCCGCGGCAAGCTCGAAAAACCACCCGCCCTCTTCGGCGACTACCGCGAGATGCTCAAGGAGGTGAAGCCTGAGATCGTGCTGGTCGGCACGCCGGATCATTGGCACGCCTTGACCATGATCGCGGCTGTCGAAGCCGGGGCCGATGTCTATGTGCAGAAGCCGACGAGCGTGGATGTCGCCGAAAGTCAGGCCATGCTTGCCGCCGCCCGGAAACATGGCCGCGTGGTGCAGGTGGGGACGCAGCGCCGCAGCACGCCCCATATCGTCGAGGCGAAGGAGAAGTTCATCGACACGGGGATGCTGGGGAAGATCGGCCTGGTCGAGGTCTATTGCTATTACCACATGCGGGCCAAGGACAACCCGCTGGTCACCGAGCCCCCCGCTTCGCTTGATTACGAGATGTGGGCGGGACCGGCTCCCAAGCGCCCCTTCACCGCCCTCGTCCATCCCCGAAGATGGCGGGCCTTCACCGAATACGGCAACGGGATCATGGGCGACATGTGCATCCACATGCTCGACTGCACCCGCTTCCTCCTCGGGCTGGGTTGGCCCCAATCGGTCGCCTCGGTCGGCGGCATCTATGTGGATCCGCAGAGCCAGGCCAACATCCCCGACACCCAGACGGCCACCTTCGATTTCAATGGGCTGGATGTCGTCTGGCAGCACCGCAGCTATGGCTCGTCACCCGATGCCAAGTATCCCTGGGGCCTGACCATTTACGGCGACAAGGGAACCCTCAAGGTGAGCGTTATGGGCTACGACTTCATCCCGCAGGGAAAAGGGGAAGCCGTCCACAAGGACGTCACCTTCGAACTGGAGCAGTATCCCGAGGACAAGACCGAAAAAGACCTCGAAAAGCACGTGGCCCCGGCGATCCGCCAGCATATGCGGGACTTCCTGAAAGCCATCGACCAGCGTTCCAAGCCGGTGGCTGACATCGAGGAGGGCCACATCTCGACCGTCAGCTGCATCCTCGCCAACCTCTCACTGGAACTGGGCCGCACCCTCCACTGGGACGCCGCCACGGGAACAGTGATCGGCGACGAGGAAGCCAACAAGAAACTCGCCCGCCCCTACCGCGCCCCGTGGGTTCATCCTGGGGCGTGAGGTGAGTGGCTGGTGTGATCCATGCTCATTATGCAGTCTATGAATGTCGTCATGTTAGCCCAGCTATACGATATTGTGCAGAAAATCTTGGGGGCATTAGAATCTGTTGGGGTCTGATCGATCGTGAATCATTTTTCAATCTTCGCGCACGGCGAGAACTTTGATGTCGACAGTTACATACAGAACGCTGCATTGAAACCAGATCATGTTTGGCGCCGTGGCGATCAGAAGTCGGGCACGGATGGCGGAGAGTTCCCCAAATCAAGCGGCGTAAAGTACATACTTGGGGATGGCAACCTGATATCGCCTTGGGATCAAGAACTTCAAGCCATCGAATTCCTGACGAATCATTGCGAGGCTTTACAAGCCTTAAATGAAACTGCGGGGGTCACGACCTTCATACTCGGACTTCAATACAACGCAAGGCTGGGGCCTTCCACGATCGGATTCTCCGTTGGAGCATCGACTTTGCTCATGTGGCATATCGTCAATGTGGGAGCCGAGTTCAGGGTTTACGTTACCCTGTAGCTTTTTGCTCAATCACCTGTCTCGCACCAAGCGAATGTCGACTTCACGGTCGATGAAAGTCCATTCCTTGATCGCGCGGAGTTGGGCCAGCATGTCATTAAAGGCAGGTTCATCAGCCTCTGCGTAATCGAAGAATGTCAGGAAGTCGAACGGCTCCTTCGTCTCCAGATCGCGGCAGTGATGCAGGCGCCGGGCGATGGCAGGGAGATACTTCAGACCAATCTGAATATGGTGCGACTGCTCCTCGAACAGGCTGCGGCGTTCATCCTGCGTCAGCGTCCACCACGCCGCCGATTTGCGGATGGGGATGAGGGCGGCATGCGTGGCGGTCGGCCGGCCGATCGCCGCCTGCTTCGCGACAAGTTGCTCTTTTTCGGGACGGGTGACATAGCGTTCGTTGCTCGTCACGCCTTGCAAAACCCACGCCGGAGTATCGGTGGAGCCTGAGAGCGCGGGAGCCGCTCCAGCCACGACCTTCAGCCGCGGGGCAGCAGGCAGCGATTCGCCGGTGACGGCCGTGATCGACCGAACGCGCCACTCGCCGACGTCTCCGCCGATGAAGCTGAACAGGCGCGGGTTGGCGGGCGTTCCGGCCCCGGCTTGTTCAGCGGCCGCAGCCGGTGCCGTCTGTCCCATGCCTTCGGCCTCCGTGAACTGCATGCCGGTCCACACACTCCCGGCGGCCGCTCCGAGAAACAAACGGCGGGACGAAGCGGCGGGATCTCGCGATGTGGGCGATTCATGGGACATAGTGGTCTCTCCTGCCCATTGGATACGCCTCGCTTTCGAACAGTGACATCAACCGCCGGAAGGAATTGGATTGGGGCAGTCAAGACGAGAGTCGATTGTGGTCGGGAAGGTTGATTCGCCCTCCAAGTACGCCCTTCAAGACTGAAGAAGACTCGCAGAAATTTGTTTGTCCTGTGCGCATTTCAAATTGAAATGACGATCGGATGCCATGCGCCACAGCCTCTTCAAAAACAGCGAGGGCATGTCTTTGCGACTTTGAAGACCCCATCTCGTATCGAGACTCGTCTGAGCAACGACATTGCTTCCTGATATCGGAAGAGTAGTCCCCCCCTCGCTTCGCCCTTCTTCCAGCGGACTGAGTGAGGGTGCTTTTGATGCTCGGGCCGTCATTTGAGCGAGGATTGCACAGCTCACCGGCTCTGCAAACGGGCGGCGGTGAGAGTGTTTTTCAGGAGCATGGCGATGGTCATGGGGCCGACGCCGCCGGGAACGGGCGTGATGGCCGAAGCCTTCTGGGCCACCTCCGCGAAGGCGACGTCCCCCACCAGCTTCCCTTCAAAGCGATTGGTGCCGACATCGATCACCACCGCTTCCTCGCGGATCATCTCGGCGGTGACGAAGTTCGGTTGGCCGATCGCCGCGACCAGGATGTCGGCCTGACGGGTGAAGTGGGCGATGTTCCTCGTGCGGCTGTGGCAGATGGTGACCGTGGCGTTTCCACCCGGACCTTTGAGGGCCAGCAGGTTGGCCAAAGGCTTGCCGACAATCTCGCTGCGGCCCAACACCACGACATGCGCCCCCTCGGTGGCGATGTCCGCCGAGGCGAGCAGCACCTGGACACCATGCGGCGTGCAGGGCAGGTATCGGGGGCGACCCTGAATCATCAGGCCCACGTTTTCCGCATGGAAGCAATCGACATCCTTGAGGGGATGCGTGGCGTCGAGGATCGCTTCCGGGTCGATCTGCGAAGGCAATGGCAATTGGACCAGGATGCCGTGAACCGTGGAGTCGGCGTTGAGGCGGGCCACCAGATCCAGCAGTTCCGCTTGCGTGGTGGTGGCCGGAAGGCGATGGAGTTCGCTGGTCATGCCGACGGCGGCGCAGGCTTTCTGCTTGCTGCCGACATAGACCTGGCTGGCGGGATCGTCGCCCACCAGCACGGCGGCCAACTTGGGGGTGACGCCGGTTTGGGCCGTGAAGGCGGCAACTTCGATGGCCAGGGCGTCGCGGGACTGCTGGGCCACCAGCTTGCCATCAATGATCTGTGCGGGCATGACGATTCCGAACGTGGCAAAGCCTGGGGACGCGATCCGTCGCGATGAACAACCAATGGCCATGTTCTTGGGTGGCGATGGGCGCGTCAATCGACCTCGCCGAACGGACGCTTCAAAACGAAGCCGACTGGTGAATGTCTTGAGAGACATCACCAGCCAGTTGGTTGATCAAGCATGAAATGCGAAGCCTCTTTGAAGGCATCCCACTTCACGGCGACTCACATCATGCACTACTTCACGGATCTACTTCACGAGGGCGACCGGGCCGTGGTTGTCGCAATGTCCGGCGTGCTGGTGGTGAAGGTGACCATCGACAAGGTAATCGACATGATCGCCGTGAGGCACGGCGGGATGGCCGCAGTCCGCTCCGTGGACATGATCGGCGGGATGTGCGGTGCAGGCATGGCCCGAGGTGCAGGCGGCGGGGTTGCCGTCCGTCACGCCGATGACATGCTCTTCGACCTGTCCAGCGGCGGTCTGATGATGGAGGTGGCCATCATGCAGATAGTCGACATGGCCTTCGTGCTGCACCGCGACGTGGCCGCAGTTGGAGCCATGCACGTGGGTGTGGTTGGAGCAGGTGTCGGCCATCGGAGAGTCCTTCAAAGGGAGAGCGAGATTCAATGATGATCATGCGGCTCGGACACATGGGCTAGAGCGTTGGTGACCAGATCCTTCACGTGATGATCTGACAGCTTGTAGTAGATGTGCTTCCCATCCCGCCGGGCCGCGACGATTCGCTCGCTCTTGAGCAGCTTGAGCCGTTGGGAGACAGCCGAAAGGTTGTCGCCCAGGGCATCGGCGATCTCGGAGACGCAGAGTTCGTCATGCACCAGCATGGAGAGCATGCGCAGTCGGCTGGGATCGCCCAGCGCCCGAAAGATATCCGCCGCGAGCTGGCAGGAGGCCAGATCCGCGATCTGATACTTGCGGGGAGTATGAGCATGGTCGGTGCAGGCGATGTCGGGTTCGGCCATTGGAAGAACCTTCACTTAATCAGTTCATTAATTGAATGGTATGTGAAATGATGGAGCGTGTCAAGTTCCCTCCGATTATCAGAACTTGATTTGCAACAGCAGCAGCCCCTCCTTGCCGGAGTCGATCTTCACAACCCCACGTGTGTGTTCAGTCCACACGCTGGCAATTCGAAGACCCAACCGGCAAGCTCGACTTACGATAGCAACTTCCATGAACGAGAGGCCCGTTGAGCGGCTGGAGATTTTCGCATGACGGCTGTTGATTCCTCGATCGCGCCACTCTCTTTGGTCGTCACGGATCTCTCGCGGGAGTTTCCCAACGGCGAGTCGCCGTTGGTGATTTTGCGGGGTGCCACGTTGTCGGCCGCCGCTGGCGATGCGATCGCGATCACGGGACCCTCCGGCTGTGGCAAAAGCACGTTCCTGCAGATCCTCGGCGTACTGGATCATCCCACCTCCGGGACGGTCACACTCGATGGACAGGATCCGTTCCTGCTTGATGCGGCGGCCCAGGCCAAGTTCCGCAACGAGAAGATCGGCTTCGTCTTCCAGGATCACCACCTCTTGCCGCAATGCACGGTGCTGGAGAATGTCCTGCTCCCGGCGCTGCCTCATCGAGGGATCACGCCCGAGGTCAACGACCGGGCGATGAAGCTCCTCCAGCGGGTGGGTCTCGAATCACGGCTGCATCACCGGCCCGCACAGCTTTCCGGCGGCGAGCGACAGCGGACGGCGGTCTGCCGGGCGCTGATCAACCAGCCTCAACTGCTGTTGGCGGATGAACCGACCGGCAATCTGGATCCACGAACGGCCGAGGTCGTCGGATCACTGCTGCTGGAACTGGCGGCGGAATCGCGCAGCATTCTGCTCTGCGTGACGCACAGCATGGCCATGGCCGAAGGCTATCCCCGCCGCTGCACCCTTCATGAAGGCGTGCTCGTCGAGGCTTGAACAACGGCTCTCTTCGCCGTGAAGACAGGCCGGAAAACGAACAGGCCCGGAGGAGAACTCCGGGCCTGTCGTGAAATCAGTTCACAATCTTCAGCATTCGCTACGGAATCATATAGATGAACCCGACCACGGCACCGGCCTGCACGGCGGCGGCTTTGGCGTTCCAAGGAATCTGATAAGTCAGCTTGGGAGCACATTCACCCGGACGATAGTTGCCGAGGGCATACTGATGTGATGTCGGGGGATGGATGACCGCCTGGTAGGGGAAGCCGACCAGTTGCACACCAAAGCGGCCCAGCGACACGGCCGACTGGATGCCGGGGGGATAATGATGGCCGTATCGTTCGAGGGCCACATCCTCGAAGTAGAGGGGCTGGTGGTAGAGATTGGGCGGTTCCCACTGGGCCAGAAGACCGGGGTAGTCGCGAGGTGGCACGGGGCTGTTGTCGATGTGCAAACCGACGGCCGTCTGCTGCTCGACGGCATAGTTGCGGATGTCCTGATCCTGGGTTGGATCACCAAAGGGAACGATCTGATAGATCCGGCGGATCCCCAGGTTCGGCAATGCAACGGCCAGCCGCTCGTCGGCGATCACCGCCCGCTCGGATTCCCGCGGCAGGGGTGGCAAGGGAGGCTCGACCGTGGTCGGTTGAGTCACCTGAGGAGCAACCGTCGGCGCGGCGACAGTTGGCTCCAGCGGAGTGGGCGACGCCGGTGCGGCGGGAACCGGCGGCTGCATGGTCGCGGCCACAACCTGGGTGGCCCCGGGTGACGGCAGCACCCACTCATGCTCACCTTCCACCAGCACTTCAGGATGGTCGAGGAAGGGGAAGGCGGGTGGCGTTGCCGCAGCGTTGGCGGTTTCGTCCTTGGAAGCAGATTTCGTAGGCAGAGCTACCACCGACTTCGAACTCGCCGTCGGAGCCGCATCGGAGATCGACGCGGGCATGTCGGGAGCGGAGGACTTCGCCTCGGGAAGCGCGGCGGGCATCGTGCCGGTGGCTGTCGGGCCGCTGACCAACGTGCTGGCCCCGGCCTCGTTTGTGATGACTTCCTGCCGGGAAGTTTTCAGCTCGGTATCGGCGGCCCGCACCTGCGCCCAACGCTGTTCGGCGGAACGCTCACGCAACGTCTCGAGCGGCCCCTTGTCGAGCGGGCCTGACGGCCCATCCGCCGCGAAGCCCGAGGAGAGGATCATCCCTCCCCCCAAGGCTGCCACAAGTGCGGCGGTGTACCAGCGGGGCTTACGAGCCTTCGCGGGGGGCGTGTTCGACCGTGTAATTTGGCGACTCTTCGACGATTGTGATGTCATGGGGATGGTTCTCCCTCACCGTGGCTGCCGAAACCTGAATGAACCGCGTGTTGGTCCGCAATTCATCGATCGTCGGTACTCCGCAGTATCCCATGCCGGCCCGAAGGCCACCGATCAACTGGTAAACCAGATTGTGGAGGGAGCCCTTGTGGGCCACTCGTCCTTCGACTCCCTCGGGAACGAGCTTCCCTGCTCCACGCCCCGGACTGCTTTCCTCGATCTTCCCTTGGCGGTACCGCTCGCTGCTCCCCTTGACCATGGCTCCCATCGAGCCCATGCCGCGGTAGCGCTTGTAGCTTCGGCCCTGGAAGAGGATCACCTCTCCGGGGCTTTCATCCACACCTGCGAGCAGACTGCCCAGCATCACGCAGTGACCACCAGCGGCCAGCGCCTTGGTGATGTCGCCGCTATACCTGATGCCACCGTCGGCGATGATCGGAACGTCCGTCCCTGCCACCGCCAACGAGGCATTGTGAATCGCCGTCAACTGGGGAACGCCCACTCCCGCGATGATCCGTGTCGTGCAGATCGAACCTGGTCCGATCCCCACCTTGATCGCATCGGCCCCCGCCATCAACAGATCGCGGGCACCGGCGGTTGTCGCAACGTTCCCAGCTATGACATCGATTTCCGGCCAGCGTTTCTTCACCTCGCGAACGGTCTGGAGCACGTTTTGGCTATGTCCGTGCGCGCTGTCGACACAAAGCACATCAACCCCGCGTTCGATAAGGGCCGCAGCACGCTCAAAGTCGAACACGCCCACCGCCGCACCGACGCGCAAACGTCCACGACTGTCTTTGCTCGCTCTGGGGAATCGCAGGTTCTTCTCGATGTCCTTGATCGTGATCAAACCCTTGAGCTGGAACTGGTCGTCCACCAAGAGCAGCTTCTCGACCTTGTTCTCCAGCAGAATCCGCTCCGCCGTCTCCAGCGTGGTGTTCTCCGGGGCGGTGACGAGGTTCTCCTTCGTCATCACGGCGGCGATCGGCGTGTCTTTCGAAGCCAGGAATCGCAGGTCGCGGCGGGTGAGGATCCCCATCAGCTTGCCGCCGCGGGTGACCGGAACACCACCGATGTTCCGCTGTTCCATGATCTCCCAGGCCTCGGCGGCGGTCGATTCCGGCGGGAGCGTGACAGGATCGACGATCACGCCGTGCTCGCTCCGTTTCACGCGTTCCACATGCAGGGCCTGCTGCTCGATGGAGAGGTTCTTGTGGATGATCCCCATCCCCCCCTCCTGCGCCATGGCGATGGCCATGTCGCTCTCGGTGACGGTGTCCATGGGGCTGGAGACGATCGGCACATTCAGCCGGATGTTCCGCGTCAGCCGCGAGGCTGTTTCGACATCGGCCGGCACGAGTTCACTGAAGCCGGGTTCCAGCAGCACGTCGTCGAAGGTGATTCCCAGGTAGGCGATGCGGTCTTGCATGATGGTCTGTTTCTCCGACGAGGCGATGCGGTGGACGGGACTGGCTGGATTTCGGCTGGGACTGACTGATTCTTCGTTCGATGAAGTTCACTGCGGGTTCAAGTGGCTGCGGGGGATGTCGTGGTGCAGCAGGTTGGCCATCTCGACATGGATCTCCGGGGATAGTTCTTCGCCGCGGGCCTGCGGGGTGATGCCCGCCTCCGCCAGCAAGGCATCGATGCGGGGCTTGGGGACTTGCGGGTAGGCACTGCACAAAACACCCCGAAGCAGTTTCCGGCGGTGGATGAAAATCGCCCGCAGGTAATCATGAAAAAAGTCGGGGTTGGCGATCTTGTCGCGCTTCGCCGGGGCGGGGGTCACCAGCACGACGGCGGAATCGATCTTGGGCCGCGGCCAGAAGACATCCGGCGGCAGCTTGCGCAGCGTCTCGACCTCGCACTGCGACTGCAGCCAGATCGAGAGGCCGCTGTAGTCGCCGCTGCCGGGCTTCGCCTGCATGCGGACGGCCATTTCCCACTGCACGGTGACCACCATCCGCGACCAGGGCCAGCCACTCCCCACGACCATCGAGATCACGGGGGTGGCCACGTTGTACGGCAGGTTCGCCACCAGCTTGAGCGTGGAACCGGGCACCTTGGCGAGGGCCCGATCAACCGCCTCCACCAACAGGGGATGAAGCTGGTTCTTGCTCTTGAGGGCGTCCGTGTTGACCCACTGGACGTTGGTCAGTTCGGCATGCTGCTCCACCGCGATGGCATGCATGTTCGGGTCGTATTCGATGGAGACAACTTCACCCGCCTCGGCGGCGAGGAAGATCGTCAGCCCGCCGGTGCCGGTCCCCACTTCGAGGACGACATCGCTCCGGGAAAGCTGTGCCTCGCGGGCGACGAGTTCGACGAGATTGATGTCGATGAGGAAATTCTGGCCCAGATCACCGCGCGGATTAAGACGGAGCTTGT
>PNLE01000097.1 GCA_013822855.1 Planctomyces sp. | reverse complement strand
CCCCATTGTCCAGCAGCCCCAACCCTTAATCCGGTGAATTCATCCGAGGATCAGATCGACCGTGACGAAGGGTCTGTGCCAGCTCGATGAGGTCTCCGTGGGAGCTGGCGGCCCTCGTCTGGGCCCCTCCCGCGCGCGGCTCTCCCGCATCACGGCCCAGATTCCCCAAGGACTGACGGCCCTCATGGGGCCTTCCGGCGCGGGGAAGACCACGCTGCTCAACCTGCTGGCCGGATTTGAATCTCCTGGCTCGGGAACAATTCACTGGGAAGCGATCGGCCGTGAGGAGAGCACTGAGCCTCCAGCTTCCTACCAATTGCCAGTGGCGTGGATGCCCGCCGATTTCGGCCTGTGGCCCGACCTCACGATCGCCGAACATCTGGCGGCCACGGCACCCATGATGAGTCCCCCGGAGACGGTGGCCCACTGGCTCGACCTGTTCGAGCTGCATCCGGGCCAGCGATTCCCGGGGCAGCTTTCACGCGGCGAACAATCCCGCTTGAGTCTGGCCCGCGCGGTGGCTTCGGAGGCTCCGGTACTGATCCTCGACGAGCCATGTGCCCATCTGCAAGCCGCGCTGTCGCAGCGACTGTGGCGGGCGCTAACACGGCATTGGCGGGCGCGGGGAACATCGGTGATCTACAGCACCCATCAGCCGGAACTCGTGCTGGGTGTGGCCGATCATCTCCTGATGCTGGCGGAGGGCCGGTTGATCGCCGAGGCGTCTCCGCTGGAAATTTATGAGCGTCCCGCCAGCGAGGAGGTCGCATGGATCGTGGGGCCGACCAACTGGTTCGAGCCAAAAGAACAAACCCGCTGGTGGGGTCACGTACTCGACCATCCCAGCGTCAGGCCCGAACGATTGGAATTGATCCCCACACCGGGTTCGCCGTTGGTCGTCACAGAGAGCCATCACGCCGGACCTCTGCAGCGTGTCGAGCTAGCGGCACTGCCCGCTAGTTCCGAAGAGGAGGCTCGCTCCCCAACGGTCTCCGAGCGTTCCGTCTGGACGATCCCCCGGGGATCCCCACCAGCTGTGGGAACTTCGGTCGTCTTGCGGTTGATGATGGCGCTGTGGCTGCTGCTGGGAACGCTGGGCTGCGAAGGTTCGAGCGAGCCGACGATTTCAATCGTCGAAGAAACCAGCTGGATGCTTCCCGCCGATGGCCCCCTCGTGCCGGCACCGCGCGGGTTGTGTGTCTCACCGGCGGGCGAACTGTTGGTGCTCGATACGGCGGGTCGGGTGTTGGTCTACAGTCCAAAGCATGAATTGCTGCGAAGCTGGCATATGCCGGAGTACAGCGTCGGCAAGGCGGAAGGGATCTGCGTGCTGAAGGATGGCCGGATCGCGGTCGCCGACACGCATTACCACCGGGTGGTGATCTTCCAGCCAGACGGCACGGTGAGCCACATCTTTGGCACGGAAGGGACCGGCCCCGCCCAGTTCATTTACCCGGTGGCCATCACGCAGGATCCGGAAGGTTTTCTCTATGTCTGCGAATATGGCTCCAACGACCGTTGCCAGAAGCTGACGGTCGAAGGGGAGATGATCGTCGAAATGGGCCGTTTCGGGCTGGGGCCGGGCGAGTTCCAGCGGCCCAGCGGCGTGGCGTGGTCCGACGGGAAGCTCCACATCGTCGATGCGTTCAACAGCCGGGTGCAGGTCTTCGACGCGACCACTGGTAAACTCCTTGATCCGGGCTTCAACCGAGCCGAACTGGCCTATCCCTACGACATCTGCGCGGGGGAGGTGGTCGAGGGTCGGGCGCGGGATTTCTGGATCGTGGAATACGCCAGTGGGCAGGTGACACGGCTTTCGGATCAGGGTGAACTTCGTGGCCGGGGATTCGCGACACAACCGCTCCGCACGCCGTGGGGATTGTGCTACGATCCGCAGGGTCAACTCTATGTGGCCGACACGGGCAACCGCAAAATCGTCTGCTGGAAATTGGGGAAATCGAACTTTCCCACCCCGTGAACCGGACCTTTTCCTGGCACCAGTTCCTGCTTGATTTCGGAGATGCGGCGAGTCGATGTGGGCCCGATGGCGATTTCTGATTCAACGGATCATCCCGCCCGCCCGGCGGCCGGTGACGGTCTGGACCATCGCACCTCTCGTCCTCAGTTTGCTCATTGTGGGGCTGGTCGCGTGGTCGCTCGAAGCTTCGCGACTGCTGCTCTTCACCCGGCCTTGGGGCTTTTCGGCACTCCTGGCCTCTGTCTGGATCTGGTGGCTGCATCTGGGGGGGATGCCGGGCTTGCCCTGGCTGAGATCGTGGATGGCGCTGTGGGTGCGGCTGGCGATGGTGGGGCTGTTGGCCTTCCTGCTGGCGGAACCCCGGGCCGTCCGCGAGAACGATCGCCAGTCGTTGATGTACGTCCTCGACATCTCCGATTCGATTGGCCGGTCGGCCAAGGACGGCGTGCTCAACTACATCGCCGCCACCGTGACGAAAAAGCCCACGCGCGACGAAGCGGGCCTCGTGGCGTTCGGCCGCAATGCCGCCGTCGAGCTGCCGCCCCGCACGACGTTCCTCGCCGAAGCCCTCAACACACAGATCCGCGGCGATGCGACGAACATCGAACAGGCGTTGTCGCTCACCAGCGCGATGCTGCCCGATGACCAGCAGGGACGGATCGTCCTCTTCTCGGATGGTTCGCAGACGGAGGGGAGCCTCGACCGGATCCTCGACGAGTTGAAGGCCCGGAAGATCGCCGTCGATGTCGTCCCCATCGAATACGACTACAAGAACGAGGTCTGGGTCGAACGGATCGACCTGCCGTCGAACGTGAAGCTGGGGGAAACGTACGAGGCCGCCGTCATCGTCTCGGCACTCAGCGACGGCGAGGGGAAGGTCGTCATCCGCGAGAACGGCAATGTTCTGGCCGAGCAGCAAGTCAAATACCGCGAAGGGAAGACCCGGCTGGCCATCCCGCTCGCATTGCGCAAGCCGGGCTATTACGAGTACACGGCCACCATCGAGCCGATCGAAGGGGCTGACAGCCTCGAGCAGAACAACATGGCGATGGGGGCGATTGTCGTGGAGGGGGAGGGGAAGGTGCTCCTCGTCAACGACAGCGCCGGCAACCCGCTCGATTGGGAGCCGCTCGTCGATTCGTTGCAAAAAGCGAAGAAGCAGGTCGATGTCGTGGCGGGGGTCGATTTCCCGCGCGATCCCTCGTCGTTGATACCCTACGACTCGATCCTCTTCGTGAACGTTCCGGCGGACGAGTTCGATAATGTCCAGTTGCAAGCTTTGCGGGACAGCGTCTTCGATCTGGGAACTGGCTTCCTGATGGTCGGCGGGCAGAACAGCTTCGGCCCCGGCGGCTACCACCGCACGGCGGTCGAAGAGATCCTGCCGGTGACGATGGACATCACGCAAAAGAAGGTGCTTCCGAAGGGGGCGTTGGCGATCATCCTGCACACCTGCGAGTTTCCCGAAGGAAACACCTGGGGGAAGCGGATCACCAAGCAGGCCATCAAGGTGCTGGGAAACCAGGATGAGGTCGGCGTGCTCGCGTACGACTACCAGGATGGCGAGAAGTGGATCTTCGAGCTGACACCCGCCGCCAAGTTCGAGGAACTGGCGTTGCTCATCAACTCGGCCGAGATCGGCGACATGCCCAGCTTCCAGCAGACGATGCTGCTGGGAGTGGAGGGGCTGATCAAGAGCGATGCGGCCAGCAAGCACATGATCATCATCTCCGACGGCGACCCCTCGCCCGCCTCGCCCGACCTGCTCAAGCGGTTCATCGACAACAAGATCACGATCAGCACGGTGGCGGTCTTTCCGCACGGGGATGTCGACACACCCACGATGACCTCGATCGCCGAGATCACCGGGGGCCGCTACTACAAGCCGAACGACCCCAACCAGTTGCCGGCGATCTTCATCAAGGAATCGAAGACCCTCCGGCGGTCGATGATCCAGAACCGGGAGTTCCTGCCCGAGGTGATGACCACCTCACCGGTCCTCAAGGGACTCGACGCGCTGCCGGAACTCCGGGGTTATGTGCTGACAACGGCGAAGCCCGACGCGCAGGTGGTGCTGAAGGTTCCGCCCGGCTCGAAGGAGGAGGAGGCCCAGCTCGATCCCTTGTTGGCGATCCGCCAGCATGGGTTGGGCAAGACGGCCGCCTTCACTTCGGATCTGGGGCGGAACTGGGGCCGGTCGTGGGTGGGTTGGGGCAAGTACGAGGACTTCGTCAGCCAGCTCACGACGGATATCGCCCGCATCCGCAAGGAGACCCAACTGCGACTCAACACCTATGTCGAGGGGGGGCAGGGAGTGGTCATTGTCGAGGACTTCGCCCCGGAGGACGGCTTTCTCGAACTGACAGGCCGTGTCGGCGGGCCGAACGACCGCTCCGAGGCGTTGACATTCCGGCAGGTGGGGCCGCGGCGGTACCAGGCGCTCGTCCCGCTGTGGGGACAGGGGCGGTATTACGTGGCGGTGGCCGGTGCGGGGAACAAGACGGGGGCCGATGGCCAGAACGTCGAGCGGAAGGAATCGACCTTCGGCGGCTTCGTGCTGGCCTATTCGCCGGAGTATCTCCGCTTCGGCTCGAATCGCGGTTTGCTGGAGGAGATCGCCTCCCGCACCGGCGGACGGGTGCTGACGGGCAACCCCGAGACGGACGAACTCTTCCCCAAGGAGCGGGAGCCGCGCCAGAGTTCGCGGCCGATCTTCGATTGGTTTCTGATCACGCTGGCTTGCCTGATCCCCCTGGATGTGGGCCTGCGGCGTGTGCAGTGGGACTGGTCGGTGATCACGGGTTGGTTCAAGCCGCGCCGGGTGGCGACGTCGACGATGTCGACGTTGCTCGACAAGAAGAACGCGGGCGGGAAGCTTGGCCCGGTCGAAACCACACCGCCGAAGAGAACCAACACACTTCCGCCACCCCCGAAGCGTGATCCCCGGCCCATCACTCCACCGGCACCACCCGCAGCTCGTCCGTCCGTGGCACCCGAAAAGCCGCCAGCTCCCAATGCAGGCACCGGCGCGGGAAAATCGACTTACGAAAAGCTGCTGGAAATGAAGAAGCAGCAGAAAAAGGGCGATCCTCCCACCACCTGACCCCGATGTGTGGGGCATGCCCAATGCGGTTTCCGGCCAACACCTGACGAGTTCTCCGGGGAAGTGGAGTTATCGGCCCGAGGGGGGCAGCGGGAGCATCGGGCCTTGCGGGACGCTGGAGGCTGGAACCATGTTGTTCGCAGGGATGACGGGGGAGGAGAACTGCTCCTGGAGTTCATAGTACGTGACCGGCCCTGGCTCGAAACCCACGGGGGTGCCGGGAGCAGCCTGGTAGGGAGCTTGTGACGGGTGCACGGTGCCCTGCGGGTGCGGAGCATATTGGACGGCGTTCGGCTGCATCGAGCCGGGCTGGGGCGGCGAATATTGAACGGGGACGTATTGCCCTGGAGTGTATTGCGCTGGGGCGTGCGGGGCTGGCGCATACTGCATGGGGCCGGATGGCATGGGCGCGTATTGGCCCTGCGTGTATTGGACTGGTGAGTATTGGACTGGCATGTATTGGGCAGGTGCGTATTGGCCGGGCGGCAGGGGTTGTGCCGGCTGCATGTCGTTCTGCGACATCTTCAGCATGGTGGCCTGATCCTGGTAGCGATGCCAGAACTGCTGCGAGTAGGCCAGATTGGGGTTCATGCCCCAGCCGCCAGCCGTCTGGGATTGCGACAGGACATGCTTGTAGTTGTAGGGCCGGAAGTAGGCGTGTCCCCGATAGGCGGGGATTTCCTGGAAGTAGCCGTGCACCCAGTTTTGTTGGGTGTCGAAGGGATGGCGGGTTTCGGCCTGGCCGCCGAAGGGCTGCTGCTGGTAGGCCTCGGGGATGACGGGAATCCCGGGCATCTCCTGGGGAGCGGGCTGCCCGACCTGCATGACGGCTGCGATGGCGACGTGAACGATGATGCCCGACATGACGCTGCTTCCTGCACGTGTGGTGGGTCTGCCTGGAACGATCCGCCTGTGGGCCCCATGACCTGTTGTGGTGATGAGGCCGGTGCGGTGTGGGCCGGGCATCCCTGGCCATGGCCGTTGTGAAAACGCTGTATCCAGTTCGGGAACATTCGACCGGCAGAGTTTGCCGAAGCGGATTCCCTTCCGCGATGTGCCCGCGTGGATTCCGTGGTCGGCTCACTCCGGGAAAATCGCAACTTCCCCCATCTATCGTCGGCTGAGTTGCGGGTCGTGATCCATAGTTGAGTTGTCGGGAGTCGCAGAACGTTCGAGACGTCGCCCTTCAATCGTCCTTTTCGTCAGGGTCATCGAGGTTTCACATGTCCCCGTTTCCCCAGGAGTCGTCGAACATCATGAAGATTGGCGAAACGAGCGGCGTTGCTCGCAGTGAAACATTCGAACGAACCGAACTCACCTCCCTCATGCGGCGTGGAGTTTCCGCCTGCCTGGCGGCGGGGGCGCTTTTGCTGGGGAGCAGCTCGCTGGCCACGGCACAGTGGCAAGGTGGTCTGGGGCAAGGTGGGCAGTGGCAGGGTGGGCAGTTCTCGGCGGGTGGCCAGCCCGGTGTGACCTGGGGCGATGGAGCCTACTACACTCCTTTTGCAGGCTCCGCAGGTTCGGGCGGTGCGGGAGTGACGGGGACTTCCACTGCTGGCCAGTTGGCTCCCTTGGCCGATCCTGCGGCGGGATATGCCGCTCCACCCTACGGCAGTGCCGGATATGGTACTGCGGGATACGGTGCTCCCGGAAACACCGCGCCCGGCTATGGTGCACCGGGATATGGTTCCCCCTCTTTCAACACCACGCAGTCGCCATTGCCGGGGGCTTATGGAGTGTCACCCACACCGGTTGGTGCCGGGGGTGCCGCGGGACGATTGCCGACACCCACGCTGCCCGGCCCCAGTTACCAATCGGGTTACGCTTCGGGGGCGAAGTACTTCCAGCCGGGTGGGTACGACGCGCGGATCGGCTCACCTTACTACTACGACGGCAACGCCCAGGGGACGATCACGGGAGATCCGTATTACGACCATTTCGGGCCAGGCTACCATCGCAGCAACGTGCATGGGCATTACCGCTTCCCGTACTACAGCTATCGCGCCCCCTGGTACTATCCGGGGCGGGCGGTTTACAACCGCGACACCAACTTCGCTTGGTGATCGCAATCGTTTTGTCGCGACTCCTTGACCCGTACAAACACGCACTGCCTGTGAATCCTCTCGGGATCCACAGGCAGTTTTCGCTGGAAAAGACGGAATTCACGGCCTGTTTTGTGAAGCAGGGTAGGGGGCGTCGAGTTCCTCGACCTTGCCGACTGGAAGCAATCTTCGTGCTGCGCGACGGTGCTTCACTTCACTTCCGATGATGGCGTCAAAATCGATCCGCCGATAACTCGGATACAGCGCGTTGCCCCCTTGTTCGTTCTAACCGGAGTCTCTTCATAGAGAACTCTTTCCGGGCCGGTTCGACAAGGTGTCCAACAAACGGCTGTGCCGTGCCGGAAAAGGCTGGTGGTGGGCGTTCTCCATTCGCATGGACGACGCCCTCCTTGGCCGGTTCCCGCAGGCGCCAAGCTGTGATCTAGATGACAGTCCACTCCGGGAAAAGGATTTTCCGGGGCGAGCAGGAGCAACAGGGATGTTGACCGTTACAGGGCCGACACGGGCCGAGCCATGTCCCCAGGGGCTGATGGCCATCAGCGATGTGTTCCCGCGGGGCTGGCATGGCCGGCTGACGGGGGGATTGTCGGCGGTGCTGATGTGTCTGGCGGGCGCGACCCCGCTGATGGCCCAAGCTCCGTACGGCGCACAGGCTCCGTATGGCGCACAGCCCCAGGGGCAGCCGGCCCACGGGCAGTATGCTTCCGAGGTGAATCTCCGCCAGCAGCAGATTCAGCCTACGCAGCATCAGCCGGTGCAGTACCAGCCAGCGCAGTACCAGCAAGTTCAATATCAGCAGGTGCAGTATCAACCTGTACCGGCGATGACGACGATCCAGTTGCCGCAGCGCGGAACGCCGGCCCGCACGGTGCAGGACACCACGCAATCCGATACGGCTCGACAGTTGCATCAACTGATCGAATCGATGCCCTCCTCGGAGGAAGACCTTGAAATCATCCAGCGCCGCAGCCAGTTGATCGTGACCCGATCCAACGTGGTGCGTGCGGCGATCGCAGATCCGAACATTATCGACGTGGTGCAGTACGGCCCGCGAGAGATCTCGATCATCGGCGTCTCCCGCGGGACGACCACGCTCACGCTGTGGTTCGAAGGCGCACCGGATCCGCTGATCTATCTGGTCAAGGTGATTCGCGACCCGGCGCTCGATTTCCAGCGCCGTCTGGATTACGGCAAACTCGAAAAGAAGCTGCAGACGCTGTTCCCGAACAGTAAGGTCTACCTGATCCCGATGTCGTACAAGATCGTGGTGCGCGGACAGGCCCGCGACGCGGAGGAAGCCGCCCACATCCTGAGCATCGTTCGCGGTGAAGTGATCAACCAGGAAGGTTCGCTCGGCGGTCCCCAGCCATTCCTGGGCGACGGCGGCGGAGACGTCGGTGGTTCGATCGACACGGGGGCACTGGGCGGCAACAACGGTGCCTTCGGCGGGTCCTTCGATCTGGCCGCAGGTTACATCATCAACGAGCTGCGGGTTCCCGGTGAATTCCAGGTGAGTCTGACTGTCCGCATCGCCGAGTTGAACCGCTCGGAAATGTTCAAGGCGGGGGCGGACATCTCGGTGCTGTTCAACGGCAACAGTCTGATCGAATCGTCCTTGACGGGCGGCGCGGCCACTTTGGGGGGGATCTTCAGCAACGGTGATGTCAGCATCCTGCTCGATTGGCTCAAGACCAACGGCCTGGGCAAGATTTTGGTCGAACCCCGGTTGACGGTCCTCAGCGGTCGACAGGCACGGTTCCTGGCGGGGGGTGAATTCGCCGTCCCGACGATCATCGGGATCTCCGGTGCCCAGGGGCAATCGACCACGTTCCGCGGCTTCGGCACCTCGGTGCTGGTGACGCCCACCGTGCTGGACCGGGATTTGATCCGTCTGGCGACGATCGCCGAATACAGCGATCTGAACCAGGGGAACTCGGTTCAGGGGATTCCCGGCACCAACGCCCGCCGCATCGACACCACCGTTGAAATGCGCGAAGGCCAGACCCTCGCGCTGGCCGGTCTCTACTCGCACCAGATGAAGACCAGCATCGCAAAGATCCCTTTCCTGGGGGACATTCCCAAGGTCGGTCCCATGCTCTTCAGCCGCAAGGAGAAGACTCAGGACGAGAACGAGCTGCTGATCCTCATCACGCCGGATCTCGTGCGGCCCATGGATCCCGAGGAGGTTCCACCAGTTCCCGGGTTTGAAGTCACCTATCCCGGCGACCACGAGTTCTTCTGGTACAACCGCATCGAAGGGACGCCGGACACCGGTCACTACCAGGTTCCGCCTTATGGCTCGGGCAGCAACGGCACCAACGTGGGTTATCAACACTTCAATCCCGGCCCCGCAAATCCTTCCTACGGCCCTCAACCCGTGGGTCCCCAGCCGGGCCAGATGCAACCGGGTGAGATGCAGCCGGGTTCCGGTGGATACTCCGTGCCATCGCACTCGTACCCACCGACGCCAGGGCCGACGCCGATTCGTCCTCCCACGGGGCCCGGCGGTCCCACACCGGTCACCGGCAGCGGATACGCTCCCTCGAACGGCCAGACCGCCTACACGCCGACCAGCCGCCGGCCAGCCGGGGGACAGCCCTCGGGTATTCAGCAAACCGGTCTTCAACAACCGCAGTATTCAGGCCAGCCCGCGAACATGAACGGTCATGGCGGTTATTCCGCCCAGCCGACGAGTCCCGCAGGAAACCAGCCTCCCCGTCGATAGTCGAAGATGCCACCCCATGTCGTCGCGGTCGGTTTCTGATGCCGAACCGCGACGAGAACGGTGCCGCAAGGACGCAGTGATTGATTGAGGCAGTTGGGCGACGACCGATCCTGCGACGGTCACTCGCTGAACAACATGCCCGAAAGTTCCAATGAACCGGTCCGCAAGGCTGGTTCCGCTAGGGGAGAAGGGATGCTCCGCACCTTCACGAAACTGTTGTGCGCCGCTCTGGCCGCCTTGCCGCTTTTGGCGACGGGCTGCCTGACGTTCGGCCACAAATCCGCCAACTGCGGGCCCACGGGTTGCCAAACCGGCGGTTGCCAGACAGGTGGCTGTCAGACCGGTGGATGTCAGACCGGTGGATGCGACACGGGCAACTGCCAGACGGGTGGCTGCAACACCTCCCCCTACGATCCCACGTGCGGCGTGCAGCCTTGCGGTGGTCACAAATGGGGTTGGAAGAAGTCGTCCTGCAACGACTGCAACTCATGCGACCCCTGTGCGAAGAAGGGTTGCGGGTTCTGCTCGGGTGCTTGCTCATGGTGGGGCCATTCCGCCGCCCGCAATACGACCCCCGAGCAATACACGCTGGGGACGGTGCATCGAGCCCATTTCCATCAGATGGAAACGAACGCCGAAGCCGCCGACTTCATCCTGCACTACAGTGATTTCGTGGGTGAAAGCGCCGAGCTGACCCCTGACGGCAAGGACAAGATCCTGGAAATCTCGTCCCGCATGCGGAGCGCTCCGTTCCCCGTGCTGGTCGAACGAACCACGAACAACGCCGACCCCGAGCTCGACGCCTTCCGTCGGCAACTGGTGGCGCAGGTCCTCACCGACCTGGGCAATCCCGATGCCAACAACCGGACGTTCGTCTCACCAGCCTACGGCCCGGGCAAGCATTCGTTGGAAGCCGCCCCCGAGTTCTATCAGAACGTTTACCAGGGCTCGAACAACAACCAGTTCGGCAACAGCGGTGGCGGATTTGGCGGCGGTGGTTTTGGTGGCGGCGGATTTGGCGGCGGCGGCGGTCTGGGCAGCGGCTTCGGCTTCTAAATCAGCAGCCTCCAGTGTGTCGCCTTATTCAGAAACGCGGCACGGGTCGAAGGTTGGGAATCCTCGATCCGTGCTCATTCCGAAGTGGTTCTGCTGAAAGTAGAATCGCCCGGCTCATCAAAATGCGTCTACCGGGCTGCTGGCAGTTGCGGCAGGTTCGCGAAGGCGGCGAGGCTTCGCTCAATGGCCGTGCTTGGGGAGGGCGGCGGAGTAGAGCATGGTGACGCAGCCGACGGACATCAGCACGAACGCGCACCATTCGGGCGGATCGAAGACATCTTTGGTGTGCTGATGGATCGTTTCGGGCGAGGTGAGCATGCCGCGGAACCCTTTGGCTCGCTCCTCGTGCTCGCCGGTCATGACGAATTTGTCGACGACCAGGAACGAGTAACCCGTCAGGGCGACGAATGTCCCGAGCCCGAAAAAGGCGGCTCGCATCATGATGGGCTGACTCCGGACGGAAGAGGACTCTTCGGGAGATCACGCCGATTGAACGCGATCTCCCACTTCGTTTCCCTTCGGCTGGAACCTGCCCCCCGGCCCATGGGGAACACCATCCAGCGGCCATTTCCGCCGATCACCGCGTGAGGAATCGCGATCTGCCGATTATTCGGCCTCGTCGAGTGTGTCCGACTCGTGAAGCGTTCCCCCGCGTTGTGGCTCAGGCTTCTGGAATTCCCGGAGGAGCACTGTCAAATAGGCACCGGCGGGGAGTTCGACGGAGACCCGCAACGAGGTGCTCCGGGAGTGATTAGTGGAAAGATCCGCTGGCGGGGAGTCGCTCTCATCCCAGAGTTCGCAGGTGAGGCCGTGCGGCAGGAAGCGGAGTGCCCGGCGGGCTCCCTCCATAAGCGAGGCGTAGGGCGCGAACGCTTCGATCCCAAAGCCGGAGCGGGCCAGGATCCGCCGTTCCCGTTCCAACGGCACGCCCTCCGGAGCACGCATCTTCATGCCGAACATCGGCCCGGTGATCGATGTTTCCTGTTGGTTGAAACGTGACTGCTCGACTTCCGGATCGGCGACGATGAACTTCCCGCCAGCTGGCAGGACTTCCATCAGATCGCCCCGCATCACCTGCGAGAACAGGCCATCGGCCAGTCGCTCGGCCAGGACATGGTTGAACAGTTGCGACTGGACGGCCGATAGGGCCATTCGCAGGAGAAATCGTCTTCTCGCGGGTGGCAGGTCGGCGGGTGTCTTCTCGCCGCGGAGCAGCTGCTCCCCGAGGGCCAGCGTTCCCTGATCGTGGCCGAATCGTTGCTCGCCGTAATAGTTGGGGCAACCCGCTGTTCGCAGGCGATGGGCGATGGCCTCGATCAATACCGGATCATTCCGCACGCCGCGTAACATGGCCGTGAAGCGATTCCCGTGGAGGTGACCCGTCTTGAGCTTGTTGCGATGCCGTTTGGCTTCGAGGACCCGCAGGTCGTCGCTTTCGAGCGAGGTCACCATCCCTTCGGCCTTGGCAGGAACCGAGACCCATTGCCGGGTGACGGCGCGGCGGTCTTTGATCCCGGCCATGCCGATTTCCGAGGAGGGGATGTTCAGCCCGCGGGAGATCCGCGAGAGGAGCATCTCGCCGGACAGATCCCGCTTCTCGATCCACAGGAAGAGATGCTCACCTTCGCCGGAGGGGAGATAGGCGGGGATCTCCTCGACGAGAAAGTCTTCCGGCGTCTGCTTCCACTCGCCCCCCACACCGGGGAGATCGTGTGTCAGGTACAAGGGGAACGGCAAGGCCTCGGGTGCGGGGTCATCGGCCATGGGGTCGGATTCGGACACAAGAAGTTCCCGGCGTAAATAGTCGGCGGCATGGAGACTCGGATTCTACGGGCCGGGCCCGGCAGGCGAGAGGCTGGGACTTCGATTCCGGGGAGTCTGTGATTACAATCAATGACTTCGCGACGGTTTTGTCGGACGCCCGTGCGACGGGGTGAAGGCAGAACGGGGCAGGGCTGGGGCGGCAAGGCATTCAATACGGATACGCGGTTCATGGCTCTGGAAATCGTCAAATACGGACACCCGGCCCTGCGGCATAAATCGGCTCCGATTCAGGAGATCGACGCCAACTTGCGGAAAGTCGTCGCCGAGATGTTCGAGCTGATGTACGCCGCCAACGGGATCGGGATGGCGGCGAACCAGGTGGCCATTCCTTTGCGGTTCTTCATCCTGAATCTCAGCGGTGAACCGGAGGAGAAGGAGGAGGAACTGGTCTTCATCAATCCCGTGATCCTCAACCGCAAGGGGACTTGCGAGGGGGACGAGGGGTGTCTCAGTTTTCCCGGCTTGTACGGCCCGGTGAAGCGGTCGGGTGAAGTGATCATCGAGGCGTTCGATCTCGAAGGACAATGCTTCGAGTTCAAACTTTCCGCGAAGGAAGACGACTTGGCCGTCCGGGCCGTGCAGCATGAAACCGATCATCTTGACGGCGTGCTGTTCATCGATCGTTTGACGGAAGCCGCGAAGCGCGCGAAGCAACCCGACATCGAAGAGCACGAGCGGCTGTTCCTGGCTCGTCAGGCGGCGGGGGAAATCGAGCCCATGGACGTCCTCAAGCGAAAGCTCGCCACATGGCCGAACTAGACCCAATCCACAGCTCCATTCCTCCCAATCCCGCCGCCACGATCACCGTGCAGATCAACTCGCAACCTCGCGAAGTTCCCGCAGGTACCACGCTGACGGACTTAATCAGCATCCTGCAGCTCGAGCCGCGCTATCTGGCCATTGAACGCAATGCCCAGGTCGTTTCGCGCAAAGTCCACGCGACGACCATTCTCGCAGCAGGCGATGTGCTGGAGGTGGTGACGCTGGTGGGGGGCGGTTAGCAGGATCGTCCGTGGGAGTGCGACGGCGTCGCACTAGGCCCAGGCGAGTTCGGTCTGGTGGTCGATGGGCTTTTTACGGGCCTTTTGGGTGCGGTGGTGTTCGATCTGTTCCCAGAGATCACCCCCCTCGAACAGGTCGAGCTTGTGGGCCAGGTTGGCGGCGATGATCTCCGCTCCCGAGAGGAACCGGCCGGGGCGCGACCATTCGACGATCAGTTCCAGACTGCAACCGAACATCCGCGCGAGCAACTGGTCATGGTCGGCTTCCATCAGGCGGAAGTGCCGGGCCCATTCGACCGCCTCCTCCAGCTTCACCTGCTCCTCGCTCTGCCAGCGGATGGGATGGAAGAGAAGCGACGAGTGGGGCGTGACATAACGTTCTTCGCAGGCGGCGAAAGGCATGAGTGCCGCCGAGCTGCATTCGCCCGTGACGATGGCGCTTGCCTTGAGGCCCCGCAGCTTGATCAGCGACGCCAGCGCCAGACCGACATAGGCACTGCCGCCGCACGAATCGAGGTAGATCAAACCCGAGGATCTGCGGGGCAGCTCGATAAGGGTGTGGATGAGATCGCCCTGCTGATCGGTCAGATCGCCGGCGATCGTCACTTCCCAGTCGGTCTGGGGTAGCGGCGGCAACCAGCCCGATGCGGGCCCCGGATAGGGGGCCAAAGGGCGGAAGGGGTTGGACTTGGGATTCTTCTTCGACGATTTCGACATGTCAGCCTGTGGGGTTCCCGGGGAATCGAGCGCTTCGCCGTGATCGCCAGCAGCATACGCTGCCCGAGGGGGCGCTGCGAAGAGTCCGGAAGCGGGAAACCGTGGGGAAGCCGTGAGGCGTGCCGAGGAGGTGCGGCTACATGGGTGGCTGGAAACCCATGACCATGAATCGCGGCAGGTCGAGGGGCGAGGTGATTTTGACGGCGGTGATGCAGTCGTAGGCGATCATGATCTTGCGGGCCCCTTGGCTGTCGGGCGTTTCGCGCTCAACCAGCAGGATGCTCCCCGAGATGAGGAAGGCCTTGAAAGGGATCGTGTCGTTGTGGGTGGTGACGAGGATTCCGTTGCGGGGAATCGTCTCAGGCCAGTTTTCAAACAGATTCCGCCAACCTTCGCCAATCGACATGCCCGTCTCCGCCTCAGCCATGGTCACACGTGGTAATGATCGGCAGGAAGGATCCGAGAACTGCGACACGGCAAGCACTTGCGGCACGACATCCCCAATCGATTCGCATGGAACAGGTGGCGAACTCTCCAGAGGCCCAAAAAGAGTTCTTCGAATTTGAAAGGATTTTCCCACGCGTAGGTATTGAGTGTTGTCGCCCACGGGAAACAATCAGCCGTCAACCATCCGGTGTCTTTTCGCACAGGTTGATGTTGGAGGCAGGAATGGGCCATTGTCTTTAGTAAGATCCTGTCGGAAGACGGGATCGCAGGGATGTTCAAAAACCACCGAGGAGAGTTTGCCGATGACTTCAATGCTGCGTTCGATTCAGAGTTCCGCTTCCCAGATGGCATTGGCCCTGGTTCTGACCGCCTTGGTCGTGACCCCCGGCTCGATCGCCCTGGCCGCCGATTACAAACTGACGGGTGAGAACACGACGATCGGCTTCGTCGGCACCAAGAAGGATGGTTCCCACGCGGGTGGGTTCAAGCAGCTGTCGGGGACATTCGCCGCTCCCGCCGACATCACCAAGGGGAAGATCTCCGTCACGATCGTGATGGATTCGTGCTGGTCGGACGATGAGAAGCTGACCGGGCATCTCAAGGCTCCTGATTTCTTCGAAGTGAAACGCTATCCCGAAGCGAAGTTCGTCTCGACCGCCATCGCCAAGACCGCCGACGGCTATAGCATCACGGGTGATCTCACGCTCCACGGCAAGACGAACAGCATCGTCTTCCCCGCCCAGATCAAGCAGACCGACAGCGGAGTCGAACTCACCAGCAAGTTCAACCTGCCACGCAGCCAGTGGGGCATCACCTACGGCGCGGGCAAGATCGACGAGAACGTCCAGATGAGCTTGGCGATCAAGGCCAAGTAGTCAACGCGAGGTCGCATCGAAAATTACAAGAGGCCCGGCTTTTTAATAGGAGCCGGGCCTCTTGTTTTTCTTGAACGCGAATGCTTCTCAAATCGACATGGCATGCATGTATTGGCGCAGCTCAGTCCTGGGGGTGCCGTGAGATCAGCGTGGACAGGATGCGGGTGTTGGCTGAGGGGAATTTTAGGCCCGCTAGCGAGCTGAGCGGCACCCAGCGGAAGGCTCCCTCGAGAAGGGCGTCGAGCTGGGGTGCGATATCACCTGCAGGGCTGCATTCCCAGAATTCGATGCGGAAGATCTCGGTCGCGCCGTCGTCGGCCACCTTGACATGCTCCCACGAGTCGAGTTGCCGCACTGCCTCGACGGCCAGCCCCGTCTCTTCCAGGCATTCGCGGCAGGCGGCTGTCGCGAAGTCTTCAGCCGCTTCGACCTTGCCGCCGGGGAATTCGGCCAGCCCGGAGAACGACTGTCCGGGCTGACGCTCCCCCACGATGACGTGGCCATCCACGAGAACGATGGCCACGCCGATCTTTTTCCAACGTGTTTCCACAGTCGGCATCCCGTCATTCGTTGAAAGGACGCGGGATTAGCTGGCCGACTTGCCCGGGAAGGCGTCGAGAGGCGGGGCTCCCATGATGTGGTAACCCGAATCGACGTGCAGCGTCTCGCCCGTGACGCCGGTCGACATGTCGCTCAGCAGGTAGACTGCCGACTTGCCGACGTCTTCGGCCGTGACGTTCTGCCGCATGGGCGACATGGTGTCGTACATCGCCAGCATCAGGTCGATCCCCTTGACCGCCGACGAACTCAGCGTGCGGATGGGGCCGGCGCTGATCGCGTTGACGCGGATCTTCCGCTGGCCGAGCTCCGCCGCCAGGTACTCGACACCCGATTCGAGGGCCGACTTGCACAGGCCCATGACGTTGTAGCCGGGGATGACCTTCTCGCCCCCCAGGTACGTCAGGGTGATGATGCTGCCGCCGTCGTTCATGATCTTTTGGGCACGATGCACGACCGCGAGGAGGCTGTAGACGCTGATGTCCATCGCCATCTTGAAGCCATCGCGGCTGCAGGCGTGGACATCCCCCTTGAGGTCTTCGATCGGCGCGTAGGCGATGGAGTGGACGACGAAATCGATTTTCCCCATCCCCGCGTGGATGGCGTCGAACGCCTTGTCGAGGTCGGCATCGTTCTGCACATCGCAGGGGATGACATGCTTGGCACCGAGCGGATCAACCAGCTTGCGGACGCGGCGTTCCATCTTGGGGTTCGCGGGGTCCTTGTCCGGCAGGAAGGTGAAGGCGATCTCCGCCCCCTCGGCGTGCAGCTTCTCCGTGATTCCCCAGGCGATCGAGTAGTCGTTGACCAGCCCGAGAATCACACCCTTCTTACCCGTGAGCAAACCCATTGTCGGCATCCTTCACCAGATCGAAACGTCGGCGATTTCCCGAAAGAGCACTTCGCACCTCGACAAACGCCAGTCACCTGAACTTGACCGCTACCTTATCGGCCGCATGAAAAACCGGCAACCACCACGACTTTGGGGTGATTTGTCGACACTGGGCCATCGTCCCCGAACAAAATGGCCTTCGCTTTGCCAACGGAGCCAGCCCGCAAAGTTTACCGGGCTTCACCAACGCATCCCGGCCTGCGGGGAAATGCCACCGACGCCGGACAAACTTCCGTCCTTCTCCGCCACGTCGTGTAGGTTCCTGATGAAAGAGTCTCTGTCCCTTTGCCTCAGCCCACCCCGCCTGCTGCCGATGTGAGGAAACGCTTGTTTTTCATGCGGCTTCATGACTGCCTGAATCCAGCGATCCGCCCGACCTCCGTGGCTGCGGTCATGCTGTGCTGCGCGATCCTCTGCTGCTCTATGGCTGCCTCCATCGAGCAAGCCTCG
>PNLE01000096.1 GCA_013822855.1 Planctomyces sp. | reverse complement strand
AGAAGACCAATCAGGAAGTCCCCGATGACGAAGGGGCCGTCATCCGCTGCGCGCTGGAATCGCTCGCACTCAAGTATCGCCAGGTGCTCGAACGGCTGGAAGGACTCTCCGGCCACAAGACCGAGGTGATCCACATCGTCGGGGGCGGCTCGCAGAACGAACTGCTCAATCAATTCGCCGCCGATGCCTGCCACCGTCCCGTGGTCGCCGGCCCGATTGAAGCGACGGCGCTGGGGAACGTGCTCGTGCAGGCGCGGACTGCTGGCGAGATCGGCTCGCTGGCTGATCTGCGGGCCATCGTGCGGGAGTCGGCCAGTGTCCGACATTACGAACCACAGAACTCAGCCGCCTGGGACGACGCCTACGCCCGCTTCGTCACCCTCCCAGCGATTGCCTGAGAATCCCGTAGGATCCGCTGTGCGGATCATGTTGCACATGCCACGTCGTCTCCCACTTACTCCAATACTTCAACCACATTTTCGCGATCAACATGGTCCGCACAGCGGACCCTACGAGAGGTTCACCCATGCGTCACATCTCATTGTGGGGAATGACTGTCCTCGCGCTAACGTGTCTCCCAACGCACCTGTTCGCGACTGAAACGAAGCCGAACCAACCACCCAATATCCTGTTCATCTTCAGCGATGACCTCGCCTATCAGGCGATCAGCGCCTATGGCGATTCCCGCCAGCTGCTCCAGACGCCGCACATCGACCGCGTCGCGAAGGAAGGGATCCGCTTCGACCGCTGCCTTGTCACCAACTCGATCTGCGGCCCCTGCCGCGCGACGATCCTCACGGGGAAGTATTCGCACAAGAACGGGTTCTACAACAACTCGAACTCGCGGTTCGACAGCACGCAGACCACCTTTCCCAAGCTGCTCCAGGCCAACGGCTACTCCACGGCAATCATCGGCAAGTGGCATCTGATGACCAATCCCACGGGCTTCGATCACTGGGACATCCTGCCTGGGCAGGGACGCTACTACAACCCGCCGATGATCTCGAACGGCAAGAACGTCCAGCGAGAGGGATACGTCACTGATATCATCACCGATCTCTCGATCGACTGGCTGAAGAACCGCGACAAGTCGAAGCCTTTCCTCCTCATGGCGCAGCACAAGGCCCCGCACCGAGAATGGTCGCCCGCCCTGCGCCACCTGGGATTCAATGGCGACAAACCCTTCGCCGAGCCCTCCACGCTGTTCGACCTTTACAAAGATCGCGCCCAAGCCGTCGTGAACCACGACATGGGGATCGATCGCACGTTCACGAAGCTCGACGCCAAGCTCGTCCCGCCGCCGGGGATCAACAGTGTTCAACTGGAGGAGTGGAACAAGTACTACCTGCCGCGAAACAACGAGTTTGAATCCGCGAATCTCAGCGGGCAGGAACTTGTCCGTTGGCGCTACCAGCGATACATGCACGATTACCTGGGTTGCGTGAAGGCGGTCGACGAAAGCGTGGGACGACTGCTCCAGACGCTCGAGGACGAGGGACTGGCCGACAACACTCTGGTTGTCGTCACATCGGATCAGGGCTTCTATCTCGGCGAACATGGCTGGTTCGACAAACGCTGGATCTTCGAGGAATCGGTTCGTACGCCGATGGTCGCCCGCTGGGCGGGTGTCATCCCCCCTGGCCAGACCAACGGGCAACTGGTTTCATTGCTGGATATGGCCCAGACATTCCTGGGCGCTGCCGGTGTCGCGGCACCCACCGACATGCAGGGAGCCAACATGCTCCCGCTCATGAAGGGCGAGAGCGTGGCCGATTGGCGCAAGAGCCTTTACTACCGCTATTACGAATATCCCTCGCCCCATCGCGTGAAGCCGCACTACGGGGTCGTGACCGACCGCTACAAGCTAGTGCATTACGAGGGGAAGGATGGGGGCGAGTGGGAACTGCTCGACCGCCAGGTCGATCCGCTGGAAGTGAAGAGCTTCCACCAAGACCCGGCGTACGAATCGACCATGGCCGAACTCAAGGCCGAGATCCGCCGGTTGCAGGAGGTCGTCGACGACAAGACCCCACCCCCCGCCAAGGCCTATGGCAACGACAAGCTCGAGTGGGAACCCTTCGGGCAGTTGAAGTGAAGGGGAGAGTTGGGAGTTGATGGTTGGGAGTTGGGTGACCGGTGCCACGTGAGGGTGTTTGAAGCGAAACTGGACAAGGGCACTCTCACCTTGGTGTCTGGGCCTTGCTTCCCACCTACTTTCCTTCCATCCTTCTCTCCTACTGATCGCTTTCCCCCTTCTCCGCCCTTCCCCAAGAGATCGATCCCCGCGACATGGCTGACTACACACACGAACTTTCCATTGCCCTGCTGGCTGTTCGACAGGCGGCCGAACTCTGCCGGAGTGTCCAACGAAAAATCGGCTCCGACTCGATCTCCAAATCCGACAAGAGTCCGGTGACCATCGCCGACTTCGCCAGCCAGGCGGTCATTCTCGAAGCGATCGGCAAGGCCTTTCCCGCTGACTGCCTGGTCGCCGAAGAAGCTTCGGAGGTGTTGCAGGCCGAACCGGAGCATCTCGGGCAGGTGCTGGAACTGGTCCGCCGGTTCCATCCCCAGGCGACCGGCGACGAACTCTGCGCCTGGATCGATCGCGGCCAGGGAGCCGGAGCGACATCTCGCTATTGGACACTGGATCCGATCGACGGCACCAAAGGCTTCCTTCGCAAGGAGCAGTACGCCATCGCCCTGGCCCTCTATGACGAAGGCCGACTCGTCCTCGGGGTGCTGGGTTGCCCCAACCTTCCCGCCGATCCCGCACAGCCCTTGATCAATCCCACGGAGACTTCGACAGACATGCCCACCGGCCATGCCGCCGGCGGTCTCTTCTACGCCGTCCGGGGAGCAGGGGCGTTTGTCGCTTCGCTCGATGGCCGCAGCCTGCCGAGGCCAATTCAGGTCTCCACTGCCACGGAAGTCGCCAACTACCGGATGTGCGAATCGGCTGAAGCGGCCCATAGCCGACATGACGCCTCGGCGAGCATTGCGACTTCGCTCGGAGTCTCGGGCCAACCCGTGCGGATGGACAGCCAGGCCAAATACGCCTGCGTCGCCAGCGGACGGGCGGAAGTCTATCTGCGATTGCCTACCAAGCCGGGCTATGTCGAATGCATCTGGGATCACGCCGCCGGTGTGATGGTGATCGAGGAAGCGGGTGGGACAGTGACTGACATTCACGGCCAGCCGCTCGATTTTTCCCAAGGACGGCATCTGACGGCCAACCAGGGGGTCGTCGCCACCAACGGCCCGCATCACGACCGAATTTTGGCTGCCGTCGCGGCCCAGCGGCAGCAGGATGTAGCCGGTCAGCAATAATTCTGCATCTGGCCCGTAACGTCTTTGGTGAGAGGGACACGACGTGTCGACATCCCGCGAAGAGATTCTCAAGTCGATCCGTAAGCATCTGCCGGAATCGTCCCCCATGCCAACATTGGATGGGCCTTGGATCCAATATCCCGATCCCGTCGATCAGTTCGGCAAAGTGCTGACGATGATCGGCGGGCGGATGATCTGCGTGCCGGATCTGGCGGGGGTGCAGGCTGATCTTCAGTCGCACGAGCCGTTCTTGAAGTCGAAGAGGATCCTCAGCGAGGTGCCGCGTTTGAAGTTTCCAGAAGGGGCCGCTGTCAGCCCGCTGGATGTGGCTGCCGTGGTGGCGGCGGGGGAACTGGCGGATGTCGACTTCGCAATTCTACCGGGCGAGTTCGCCGTCGCCGAGAACGCCGCCGTCTGGTGCGAAGGGGCGAGGGTGCGTCACCGGGCCGAATACTTCATCTGCGAGCATCTCGCCGTCGTGGTCAAAGCTTCGGAGATCGTCAGCAACATGCACGAGGCTTACGAGCGACTCTCCTTCACCACGCGCGGTTTCGGCGCGTTCATCGCCGGTCCGTCGAAGACGGCCGACATCGAGCAGTCGCTGGTGATCGGCGCCCACGGCCCGAGATCGCACACGGTTTACTTCGTCGATTCGCTGGAGTAGAGACAGCAGAGAAATTCCCGGCGTTCAAAGAAAACGCCGGGAATCAGAGAGCCATCATCAATCGTCATTGGATCTGAAGGCACCGCTGAAGCGGAAGATGTAGTAGGCGAGTGTCAGCAGCGATTGCAGGGTGGCGGCCACATAGGTTAGCGCCGCCGCATCCAGGACGTTCTTCACCACCACAGCGCCGTGTTGATCGACGACACCCATCTGGCTGAGGTACTGCTTCGCCCGATTCGACGCATCGAACTCGACGGGCAGATTGACCAGTTGGAAGAAGACGATCCCCCCGAACGCGGCGATGCCACCCAGGATCAGGATCTTGCCGAAGGGCGAACCCTGGGCCGCGAAGATCGCACCGAGCATCAACAGGCCGAACGATAGCATCGGGCCCACCGTGGCCGCCGGGACAGCCGCATTGCGGATGACCAGAGGCGCGTAGTTGCGGGCATGCTGAATCGCATGTCCCACCTCGTGGGCGGCGATGCCGACCGCCGCCAACGTCCGCGAACGATAGACGTCCGTGCTCAACCGGACGACCCGACTGCCCGGATCGTAGTGGTCGGAAAGCTCTCCGGGCGTCTCTTCGATGGGAACATCGGAAAGACCCGCGTCATCCAGCATCCGGCGGGCCGCCGCCGAACCGGAAATCGTCGATGGCTCTTGCATTCCGGCGGCATACGCAGCCTTCACGCGGTACTGGGCCCACATCGCCAACAGGAAAGCGGGGATCACAAACACAAAATAAACCGGATCGAAACCCAGCATGACTGAAAACTCCTTACTTCAACAACACAGCCCTGCGACAGCCCGCCAAGCCGACCATTCTCGACAGCTTGATCGCTGATCGATCGGAAACTGCCAGAACTGCAGTTCTAGTCCGCTAAGAACCCATCACTGCAAATGGCGCGCTCAAATGAAGAATACGTCGTTCTTGGCGAAAAAGATCAAACCGCAATACGGAGCCAGAGCTGTTTCCCCTCTCGACGAAACAGCCAATCCCGATGGATGATGCGATCAAAATCACAGTAAGTTTTTCCCCCGCCTCCCTTTCCGGTTTCGTGGCCACTCGCGAGAATGCAGGAAGTGGGCCGTGAATCCGAGCTGGCTCACCTGAACAGGATGCCTTTCAGGCGATCCCACCCACCGAATGCCAGCCTCAACATGCGGGGCGAGCGGGGCCGAGGGCGATGCAGCGAACTTTTCTGAAATCGAAGATCCACCGCGCCACCGTCACCGAGGCGCTGCTCCACTACGAAGGGAGCATCACGGTCGATCGGCTCCTGCTCGAGAAGGCCGACATTCTCGCCCATGAGCAGGTGCACATCTACAACATCACCAACGGCGAACGCTTCGTCACCTACGCCATCGAAGGCCCGGCGAACTCGGGGGTCATCTGCATCAACGGCGCGGGGGCCCGGTTGGTCCAGCCCGGCGACCTCATCATCATTTGCTCCTACGCCGCCATGAGCACCGAGGAAGGCCTGGCCCTCAAACCGAAGGTCATTCTGGTGGATGGCGAAAACAAGGCTCTGGCCTAGGCCCCCAAGTTTCGTCCTTGGGTTTGTCCTCCGCCATGAGGCCATGGGTGTCTCTTCGCGACCGGCTGTCTGATAGTCTGTGGTGAGCCAGTCCATCATGACGCCGCAGGAGGCCACCATGTCGAAACTGTTCCCCCGCTGCCAGGCGATTCCCGTCGCGGGCCATGAGGTTCGCTTTCTCATCGACAGTTGGCACCGCCTGTCGTGGCATTTCGGCACCGACTATCCGAGGCCCTTCTTCGATCCGTTCATCGGCCCTTCGGGGCAGAGCCTGACGCGGATGGGGCATCCCGGCGCGCCGAATCATGATCACCACCAGTCGATCTGGTTCGCCCATATGAACGTGACGGGTATCGATTTCTGGCTCAATGGCCTGCCGCCAGTCATCCGTCAGAAGGAATGGCTGGCGTACGTCGACAGCGACGACGAGGCGATCATGGGGGTGAAGCTCGAGTGGTTCGACGGCCACAACCCAGCCCCCCTCATGGAGCAGGAGGTGATCGCCTCGGTGAGACCCCCCGCCGATGCCGAAAGCGACGATCCCAACCGGTTGCCGGTTGGCGAGACCCTTTTTGAAATCCAGACGACACTCACGCCCGTGTCGCAGCAACTGGAACTCGGGAAAACCAATTTCGGACTCTTGGCGGTCCGCGTGGCCAAGAACCTTTCCGCCGTGTTCGGCGGTGGGAAGCTGACCAACAGCGAAGGGGCCGAAGGGGAGAAACCGATCTTCGGCAAGCCCGCCCGCTGGATGGATTACTCGGGGCCGGTCATGCCCGCCGCCGACCCTTCGATGTCGGATGTGATCGAGGGGATCACCTACTTCGACCACCCCTCCAATCCCGGCCACCCCGCGCACTGGCATGTGCGGAACGACGGCTGGATGAACGCTTCGCTTTGCTTCGAAGGCCCCCGCCTCATTACCCAGTCCCAGCCGCTCACATTGCGTTACCTGCTGTATGCCCACGCGGGAGCGTATGATGCGGAGACGTCGGCGAAGACAGCCGAGATGTTTGCCGGGTCGCCAGGGTTCGTCGTGGAAAAAGGGAAGATCCCGCACCACGCCTGGTCAATCCGCCGGCAGCCATCCGTCTGATTTATCGACAGCAACCACAACGGGATGCCAGACGCACCCCATGATCCCCAGCACACACAGGAATCGGCAACATGCGAGAAGTGACCAGAAAACATGTCTGGGAAGGTCGGACAATCAGTGTGGTGGGCGATGTCTATCGCTTTCTCGCCACCGGCCAGGAAACGGGCGGGGCCTACACCCAATGGGAGGCCACCATCCCTCCCGGCGGCGGGCCGCCACCTCACATCCACACCCGCGAAGAGGAAGGCTTCTTCATCATCGAGGGGGAGATCACGCTCCGCATCGGTGACGAAACAGTGGTTGCCGGGCCGGGCATGTTCGCCAACATCCCCCGAGGCGTGGCCCACAGCTTCAGCAACGAAAGCGAAGAGCCCGCGCGGATGCTGATCACCGTCGCACCGTCGGGATTGGAGGAGATGTTCTACGAAGTCGGCCACACCCTCGAAGAAGGCTCCACCATCCCGATTCCAGCCACCATGGCTGACATCGAAAAACTGATCGCCATCGCGCCGCAGTACGGCATTGAAATCCTGCATCCCCCCCATGAATGACAGGGCCTACTGGATTTCGTGCGGGTCGAAATTGACCAGCTGGTTGTTACGGAAGAAGAGGATGATCACCCGGCTGTTGGAATCCGGCCCCCAGCGGTATCCGTCGTCGGTGACGAGGTAGTTGCCACCTTTCTTGTACTTCTCGACATGGTCGCCGGCGGTCTCCCCTTCCGTCCCCAGGGCCTGGTTCACTTCCGCGACCGACATCCCGTTGTCGATCACATGCTTGAGCAGCCAGGTGAGAGCCTCCGGACTTTGCTTCTCACGCCACTCCTGCTGGTACTTCACCTTCTTCGCCGCGTACTCCGGATTCGGACGGTAGTACTGCATACCGGGGATATTGAGGTTGGTGATCGATTCACAGCCCATGATTAGCGAGAGGGCTACCAGGAGCGACAGGCCACCCGCCGCCATGGTGCGTGAAGCCACGCTGCGTGAATAAGGCACGGATGTCCTGCGCATGGGATGAGTCCTGACCGGGTGGATGCGAAGAAGGGGAGAAACCGAAGGTGGGGTGTAAGCGGCGGGATGTGATCGTCGGGGAGGGATGGCGAGCGGGAGCTCTGGATGGTGGGAGGGAGCGGAATCTGTCGGATCAGTTGTAACGCGGCAGCTGGGAAGTGGTTTCGTGGCGGGCGGGGATCACGCCCTGGTTCATGGAATGTGTTGAAGGATTGGCACGCGGGCGGGTCTGCTTCGCCCGCACCACCGCTTCATACTGCTTGAGCAACGGTGCGTTGGTCGGCTGCTGATCCACACACCACCGCAGGTGCTCCTCGGCTCGATCCCATTCTTCCAAACGGGTGTAGTGCGTCCCGAGATCCCGTCGCTGGGCGATCGTCTCGGGATGCAACTCCTCGATCCGGGCGATGGTCGAACGAACGGCCTCGGTGTTCTTCACTTTCCAGAAATGATGGGCCGCGCTGAGCAGCTTGCTGATGGCAATGGGCTGCGGGGCCTCCTTGGCTTCCGCCGCGAGACATTTCGCCAAGGCCTCGGTCGTGATGGCGACTTCGGCTTCGTTCTTCAATTGGGTGTAGGCCGCCAGCAATTCGTTCAGGCCCTTGCTGTCGGGCTCGAACTGCATGATGAAATCCAACGCCGGGGTCGAAGGAGCCAGCATCGCGATCACCTGCTTTCTCACCGCCGCATTGCGCGGGAAGACCAGCTTCCAATGCGCAAGTCCCCCTGCGGCATCGCCAGCGAGGATTAACGAGGTTCCCTTGGCCAGATGCAGCGCCGGCGCATGGGGACGCACCACCAGACCCCGATCGAGCAGCTGCTCGCATTTGTCTTTGGGCAGTCCCCGCAGAAAGCCGAGTTCATGCATCTGCAGGTACGCCGTTCCCTGCAGCGGGAGCGACATCGCAGCCCGACGCGCCAACTGATGGGAGGCGTCGAGATACTTTAGCTGCGGGCCGACGGCCCGTTCCAGCCATTCGCGCAGCTCGGGCACGGTCTGAAATCCACCCACATAGGCCGTTTCACGCAATTGAGAAATCGGCATCGAGTTCTCGGCGTCCTGCTGCTGCAACTCGGTGAAAGCCTGCTTGAGATGCAGCGAAGCCAGGACCGCGTAGCGACCGTCCTGCGGGTCGAGCTTTGCAGCCGCCAGAATGTGACGCAGTTTCAGCTTTTTCGCATCCTGGGGATCGATGTCGGGCCGGGGCCGGAAGATGAGGAGCTGGAACTGCCGGAAGTGTGAATAGGCCTGCACCACAGGTGTCAGTTGCCAAGTCCAATACCCACCCAAAAAGAGGAGGAGGCACAGAGGCGCGGCATACGCCCATTGCGGCAGGTTGAAGCCTGGCAGCAAGTGCGGCCCGGCCGCCTCTGCTGTCGTCATCTCGCTATTCGGGGTGATAGCAGATGTGAACGAAGTTGATCGCAGGGCGATCGCCGCGAGAATCGCAAGAATCACCGTGTTTCCCGGAGCATACCAGGCGAAGTCGGTCACGGAGTGCAGGGCCGTGGCGATGGTGGCGGAGAGGACTGCAACTCCCAGCAATCGATGATCCGGGTGGCTGGCTCGGATTAACCACACACAGGCCGCAACCACCAGGAGCAGGGCCATGATGGCACTCAACAGGCCCGGAAGTCCCAGCTCGACGGCAATCTGGAAGTAGCCGCTTTCGGCATGCGTGTATTCGCCTTCACGATCCTTCATGGCGAGATAGCTGGGGTAGATTTCGCGATGGCTCCCCATGCCGGTGCCGACAAGAGGATAGTCTCCAATGACTTCCGTGAGGGCGTTCCACAGCTTGCGGCGACCGTCCTCGCCGTCGATTTCATCGAGATCACCCCCCAGCGCGGTTTCGATCTTCTCATCCAGGCCGATGGTCTCCGGTTTGAAGACCACCATCGCGGAGGCCACGACCGCACAGCCGATGATGCCACTGAGGATCAATTTGGAGGAGACGACCCGCGCGATTCCCCCCGCGATCAGGAACGTCAGAACCGCGACACCCGTCGCGATGGTTCCCATGCGGGAGAGTGATCGAAAGGCGGCGAAGGCCATCACCGCCGCACTGACCATCATCACCAGCGACATGATCGTTTCGACCGAAAGTCCCGGGCCGGATGTCGATCGCTGCCATGCGGCGGCAGGGCCCGGAGCCTGTGGGCCGCGCCCGTCAGCCTCGTCGCGCAAGCGGTTCCATCGGCACATCCACGCCAAAGCGGGACCGATGCCGATGGCCATGAAGTGGGCGAAGTTGTTGCGGTTGGTGAAGGCCCCTTTCACCACATCCTGTGCGGTTCCGAAATGATGCTCGTAGCACCAGAAGAATAGGCCGTTGGTGGTGAAGAACTGGATGAGGGCGAAGAGTGCCATGCCGATGGTGGCCGCACAGACGATGCCCAGCATCCGCCAGGAATCGTTCGTGTCTCGCATGTGCTGATAGGTCATGGCGAAGACCATGGCCGTCGCGAGAAACAGGATCAATCCCGTCCGCGATTCATGCGGCGAGACAGTCAGCATTTTCCACGCAGGGAGCAAGCCCCGGGTCTCCGACAGCGGCAACAACGACCCCAGCTTCGGGGAAAGCGATGTCAGCAACGCCTCGGAGAGAGGTGTCAATTGCAGCACCATCAGCCCCGTGGCGATGGCGACGGGGACATACATCCACGACCACGCCAAAGGAGTCGGCTCGTCGGTCACCATCTGGCGCAGGCACCACAAACCCGCCGCCAGCGGCCCCAGGATCGCGAGCGCCATCCAGCCGTAGGGTTCGCGTCCCCCCATGATGAGCGGGATCGCGAAGGCGACCAGCACCACGGAAAGATCGAGCAGCGTCCAATGCCGTGCGGTGGCCTTCGATTCCACAGGCGCTGGACTGGAACGGGAGCTAGAACCGCTGCGGGATCGCCGCCGATGCTTCTCGCCTCGCGATTGTTCCACGGGAAGAATGGCCATCAGGCTGCCGTCCGCGATGAATACTTCGTTTCCTGATAACCATCGTCGTCGAGGGGATCTTCATGGTCGGAGTCGGTGTCGGCATGGCCGTAGCCATAGCCGTACCCATAACCGTATCCATAGCCGCCGGCACGATCGTGCGACATGTTGTTGAGGGCCAGGCCCAGCAGATTGCTGCCCCACATGCGAAGCGTTTCAACGGCCCGGATGACAGAGCGCCGCTGGTTCTTGTCCGGCCTTACGACAAGCACCACGCCGTCGACCATGCGCCCCAGGACACCGGCATCGCTGACAGCCAGGATCGGCGGGGCGTCGATCAGGATCTGGTCGTACTGCGTCTCGACGTAGGCCAGCAGTTCGCTGAAGCGGGTGCCCGAGAGAAGTTCCAGCGGATTCGCCGGTCGCGGACCGGCGGGGATGATGTCCAGACCTGCAAGTTCGGAAACAACCACGTTCTCCCGCAGCGAATTCTCGATCGAGTCAGAGTTGCGCAGGATGGTCGACAACCCGTACGAGCCACGCAGCTTCATCGTCTTCGAAAGACCAGGGCGCCGCATGTCGCAATCGATGATCAACGTGCGGCGGCCCGATTGGGCATAGGCCACGGCAATATTGGTGGAGACGGTCGTTTTGCCGTCGCCGGGTTCTGTGCTGGTAATAACGAGCCGGCGAATATCCTCCCCCGCGAATTGGATGGCCGTTCGCAAAGTCCGGAACGCCTCGGTTGTCGAGTCATGCGGTGCCACATAGGCGTGCACCGATTCCAAACCATTGCCGTCGTAAACAGGAAGTGTCGGAATGAGCGACAGCACTGGCGACCCCAGTTGCAGGCTGGTCTCTTCCGGCGAACGGAAGCGGTCGTCCAGCAAGTCCATGAGGTAAACCAGCGCAAGCCCCAGCGTGATCCCCGCCATCAGCGAGACGGCGATCGACAGCGACAGCTTGGGATGGACGGCACGGGGATTGACTTTCGGTTCGCCCACCACCGCCGTGCGGATCCCTTTGTCCTTGCCGAGGTCGATCCCCCGGATCCGCTCCAGCACGAGGTCGTAGAAGGATCGCAGCCGCTTGGTGTCCATTTGCAGGATTTCTAGCTGCGCGAGTTCCCCGTTGAGGGCCAACGCGTTTCGCCGCTCCATTTCGAACTGCTCACTGACGGAGGCCTCGTGCTGCTGGGCATGCTGCACGCGCTGCCGGGCCATCTGCACCAGTCGCGGTGTCAGTTCCTCGGTTCTTACTTGTTTGAGCCGGTCGACCGTCACTTGCCGACGACTGGCCATCCATTGCTCTTTCGCAGTGATGGCATCGCGGAGTTCCACCACCTTGGGATGGTTGGGGCCGTAACTCTCGAGGGCCGTCCGCAGCTTGGCCTGCTCCTGCAACAGCGTCTCCGTCATGCGGCTGATGGCCATTCCCTCCTGCTGGTCGAGGCCGAGTTCACCCATCATGAACTGCTTGCCGACGACATCGAGGCTGGCCATCGCGAACTGCAGGATATCCTCGCCCCGGGAAATGGCCCGCTCAAGTGCCGCCAGTTGGGCGGTGGCGCGGAGGGTCTCCTCCTTGGCCTTCATGTATTCCTCGTTGAGCCGCACCACGCGGGCAACGGCGACGTTGGTCGCCCCTTCGCTGCCGTTGTTGATGAATGTCAGCGAGCGGCCGCGGAGTTCGATGAGTTCGGCTTCGCGCTGGGCGAGCTTCTGTTCCAGCTCAATCTTCTCCTTCGAGAGGATCTGGAGGATTTCCTGCGATGTCCCCTGATGATTCTTGTTGAGGAAATCGATCGAGGCACTGAGCACCGCGTAAAGGATCGCGGCGGCGGCTTTGGGATCCTGCGAGCGGCAACTCAGTTCGAGCACGTTGGTCTGACGCGCCGACCGGACGGTGATCATCTTCTTCAGAACCGAGGGCCAGTCGGCCTGCGCGGCCCCTTTAAAATCGGTGCGGTACTTGACGGGCAGCCGCTTCACGGCATCCGCCAGAACGGCATCCCCCTGCATGATCCGCTCGTAGGTGGGCATCAGATCCTTCATGGCGGCCCCTTCGGGCGAGCCGTCGAGCACCTGGCTTCCTGTCTGCAGGATCAGCAGTTCCGCCTTGGATTCATAGAAGCGGGTCGAGGCCACAAAGTAAAAGGCACCCATCGCCCCGCAAATCAGCACCGCCAGGACGATCAAGCCTTTGCGATACTGCACGCTCCGCCAGAAACGCATGAGCGTTTGCATGGTGTTCGCCTCCGGCATCATCAGGGCCGAAGACCCCGGGAGACCGGATTCATAGTCGGGCGATGCGGACATCAGGGGCGGACTTTCTCGCTGTTTCAGGAAGACAGATGAACTTGTGGTGGCCCGCCGAAATTCATCCGTCTCGAAATGATGGCATCAATCTTGTGGGGCTGACTGCGGCGTGGACTCGGCTCCGATGTCTGGCTAACGGTGTGACTCGATGATCCGTGGGCAAGTTATCCGGGCTAGAAGATCGCGGCACTGCCACCAACCGTGAAGCGGATCACCTGGGTGACCGTGTCGAGAATGATCGTGGCCGCGGTCTGCTCGACCGAAACCACATCACCCGGCTGCAGCAGCAGATTCTCCTGCCCGTTCGATTTGGCCTTCTGCATGCTGACAGTCACGACGGCGGGATCCGATTCATTGGTTCGGTGCCGGATAACATAAACCTTGTTCGCCGCCTTCGATGAAACCCCGCCTGCAAGGGCGATCGCATCGAGCACATAGACATCCTTGCCAACGGGATAGTCGAACTTGCCGGGCTTGGAAACCAGGCCGATCACCTGCAACGGCTGGAAGTCGTGCCGCTCGACATTCACCACGGCTCCATCACCCAGTCGATACTCGGTCCCCCGGCCTTCTTTGACGGCCGAGACTAGATCGATATTGATCGTCTTCTTGGCACCGACACCCGCCATCATATTGTCATCGGGTTCGCTGCCGCCGGTCTCTCCGCTAAGGCGGGCGATGGGGTCGTTGTCACGCAGTTTGGCGGGTGCCGCCACGTCGGGATTGCGGATCTCGACATGCGTCCCCGCCGTTGGTGAGAGATTCCCCGCCGCGACAATCGCAGCCAACAGATCGCTGGAGTCCCGTGGCAGTTCCACCACGCCCGGTTTGTTCACGGCACCCAATACGGTGATGCGGTTGAGCCGCCGGCGCTTCATTGTCACGGTGACATGCGGTTGTCGATACAAACCACGTCCCACGGCGGCGGAGGCGATGGCCCCTTCCGCATCGGCCAATTCCATCCCGGCCAGTTCGACAGGGCCCACAATCGGAATATTGGCTTGTCCATCTTCCCCCACGCGTGTCGGGAAAATGACGGCTTCCGTCGCTCCCAATCCTGCGGCGATGGTGACTTCCACCACATCACCCGTGCCGATCAGTTCATTGCTGGGATACTGCGTCGCCAGCTTGGAAAGATCGAGTGTCTGAGCGTTGGCGGCCTTCTTCGCCACCAGTTGTGGTGGTAATGACTTGGTTGTGAAGTGATTTGGCGACTGGCAGCCGGAAAGAAGACAGAGCGTCCCCACGATCAGGCAGATCGTCTTCACTTTCGGTGATTGAGGGAGCTTCATGTCGCAGTTCCATTGCGGCAATCGATAGCGCGGCGATTCATCGACGGAGGCATCCTGCCTGCACGTAAAACCGGATATAGGCCATGCCCGAAAATTGGTCAACCCGGAATGATTTGGACTCAAGTGGGTGTCGTGTTCACCCGACACGACCTGTCAGAGTGGTCTATTCCGCCAGAACTCCCCAACACACCATGGGTACAGAGAGATTGGATAAGACGGAATAAATCGCAAAAACAGACAATACGAGGAATTTAGCCAGGGTTGGCTGTTTCACTCTTCTCCAAAAGTCGACTTTCTGCGAAGCAAATGGTGGTACTGCTGGGCAAAACGGTGGGATTCGTCGCGCACCGATTGCAAGAGCCTCAGGGCGTAGGAGTGCTTGCTTAAGACGCGAGGCTCACTCTCGCCGGGCAGGAAGATTTCCTCCTCCCGCTTGGCCAGCGAAATCGTCAGCGGCGGGGTGACTCCGATCGATTTCAGCGCATCCATCGCCGCGCTGAGCTGCCCCTTTCCGCCATCGATCAAAAGCAGATCGGGGTACGACTCCCCCTCCTGATCGAGCCTGCGAAAACGACGGCTGACCACTTCCCGCATCGAAGCGAAGTCGTCCACGCCATCCACCGTGCGGATCTTGAACCGCTTGTATCCCTGCTTGAACGGGACCCCATCGATGAACTGGACGAGGCTCGCGACAGTCTCGCCCCCCTGCAAATGGGCAATATCCACCCCTTCAATCCGCCGGGGGAGCGAACTCATGCCGAAGACTTTTTTCAGACCCAGCAGCCCCTTCTTCGGGTCAACGTAAAAGGCTTCCGGCTGCGCGTGCGACGCCAGATCACCCCGCTCCTGAAGCGTCAAGAGAGCCTTGACTTGATCGCGCAATCGAGCCGCCTTCTCGAACTTGAGTTCCTTCGAGGCGGCCACCATCTCGGCGTTCATCACCTTGATCAGCCGTTCCTTCTTCCCTTCGAGGAACATGATCAGCCGCTTGATGTCTCGACGGTACTCCTCCTTGGTGATCCGCAGATTGCACGGGGCGGTGCATTGGCCCAGACTCGCCAGCAGGCAGGGCCTGAACCAGCGCCACTTCTCCTCATCCGGGTCGATATCGAGCGTGCAGTTGCGAAACCGGAAGATCTTCTGCAGGACGGCGATCGCGCCGCGCAGCTTGCGGGCACTGGTGAAGGGGCCGAAAAGTTTCACGCCGCGCGACCTGGGCTTGCGGGTGAACTCGACGCGGGGGAACGCCTCGCGGGTGGTGATCTGGAGGTAAGGAAACGTCTTGTCGTCTTTGAGATCCGAATTGAATCTCGGCTGGATGTCCTTGATTAGCCGCGATTCCAACAGGAGGGCGTCGACTTCCGAATCGGTCGGTAGAAAGTCGATATCGCAGATTTCGGGGATCAGATCGGCCGTCCGCCGGTCTTCCGCTGCCTGCTTCGAGAAATAACTCCCCGCGCGATTGCGGAGATTGATGGCTTTTCCCACGTAGATCACCCGGCCCCGGGCGTCTTTCATCAGGTAAACGCCGGGGGTGGGTGGGAAGGTTCGCACCTTGTCGCGCGGCAAAAGTCTCACTGGTTCGCCCGGAAGTGGGGGAACGACTTCAACCGGTTCTGGATTTGCCGGGGGTTCTGAACTTTCAGGCATCGATGACAATTCCGTACAACATGTTCTGTTTCATTCTAGACACCTGTCGCGAAAATGGGATTCTGGCAATGGCAGGTTTGCGGCAGTTCTGGTCAATCGACAACAGATTCCCTCCCCTTCTTGACCGAAGGAGAGGGAACGGACTCTTGCGGGATTTTCCCGCAGGGCGAATCAGGCGAGGAGCGGCATATTGTTCTGGCTGATGACGATCAAGGATCTGAAACTCTTGCTGAAGGATCGTCGGCCTCTGGTGACGCTGCTCGTGCTCCCCATGGTCTTCATCGCAATTGTGGGGATGTCGACCGGGCAACTGCTCACTGGAGGCGATACCCGCAAGGCTCCCCGGTTGGCCATCTCGAACGCCGACACCAGCGAATACGGTCCACAACTGGTGGAACGCTACAAGTCCCAGAAGAGTCTGGATGTCCATCTGGCGAAGGACGCCTCGGAGGCTCAAAGCCTGGTCGATCTGGGGCGCGTCGACGCGGCCCTGATGATCGGCCCGGACTTCACGACCCTGATCGACGAGCTCGGCCTCAAGGATGTCCTCGATCCCGATCACGGCCGGCTTTCGACCGGACTGAGTGCGATCGACCTGTCGCTGGATATCCGCCCGGGACTGGTCGATGCGGAGATGTTCCGCGCCGCGATTCTTTCGGATCTGCTCAAGGTCATCGCCCCCATCGTCGGCAAGCGGAACGCCCTCACCCGCCGCTTTTTCACGCCAGCCGCCGAAAGTCCCGGCGCTGAAAATCCCGATACCGAACCATCTGGAGAAGAGACTCCGCCCGTCAACGAAGCCACTTCGGCCGAGCCATCCTCGGAAACAGGCTCTCCCGGTTCGAATACTCCCGCCAAAACTGATACGGCGGAGCCTGCGCCCAAAAAGGCCACCACCGGCCCTTCCGCCTCGAATGTCTATTTGATCCTCGTCCCCGGCTTCACGGTGATGTTCGTCTTCTTCGTGGTCAACATCATGGCCCGCTCCTTCCTGGCGGAGCGCGACCGGGGAACGCTGGACCGTCTGCGGATCGCCCCCGTCTCGATCGTCGGCATCCTGCTGGGAAAGACCCTGCCCTTCTTCCTGGTCTCGGTTTTGCAGGTCACATTGCTCTTCGTGGCGGGCAAGCTCTTTTTCCAGATGTCCTGGGGGCCGGACCCCGTCTGGCTCATCCCCATGATGCTCTGCACCTCGCTGGCGGCGACATCCCTGGGATTGCTCCTCGCCACCATCGTGCAGACCGATCAACAGGTGGCGGCCTACGGCACGTCGCTCGTCATTCTGTTGGCGGCGATCAGCGGCTGCTTCATGCCGCGCGACTGGCTGCCTCCCATGATGCAGTCGATCAGCCTCGCCACACCCCACGCCTGGTCGCTCATCGGCTTCGATGTAATCCTCACCCGCCGGGTCGTCGACGCCGCCGCCGTTCTCCGGAGTTGTGGAGTGCTGATGTGTTTCTCGCTCAGTTTCTTCACCTTGGGTTACTTTCGATTCCGGGGCATGACCCGCGTTTGACCGCTGACGACGATCCCCAAAAAGCATCACAACACCAATTCACCCGATCATGCCCGAGCAGCCAACCCGTCCACAAATCCTGTGCGTGGCGTTCGATGCGTTCGGGACGGTGGTCGAACCAATCGAGCCGATCGCCGCGACCTACCATCGCAGCGGAGCAAAGCACGGAAGCCGATTCACCCGCGAGGAGGTCGGCCAACGCTTCCGCAGTGCGTATCGCCAATGCCTTACCGGGCTGGCGACGTCGCAGGACATGGAGATATCGTTCTGGCGCGGCGCGGTGGCCACAGTCTTTGAGGATCTGACAACGCTCCAACAGCTCGATGCCTGTTTTCAGGAACTTTGGTGTCATTTCTCGCAACCAGCCGCCTGGAGGG
>PNLE01000095.1 GCA_013822855.1 Planctomyces sp. | reverse complement strand
CGGCGGCGATCCCTCACTGACGATGGGCGTACTTCCTTTGGGTACGGGCAACGATTTCGCTCGGACTTTGGGAATGCCCCTTGATCCCGACCAAGCCTGGGACGCTCTTCTCGCGGGCGACCCAGCTCCGTGCGATGTGTTGAGGATCGTCGTCGACGGTCAGGAGCGCATCGCCCTCAACATGTTCACTGCGGGGAATACAGGCCGATACCTTGAAAGTTTGACCGATGAAATGAAGCAACGGTGGGGGCCGCTGTGTTATTTGCGGGGCGTGGTCGATGTCGTCGCCAACCTCCAGACCTTCAGTGGCGATATCAATTTGGATGGTCATGGCTTGGCGGGTCGGGAATGGCTCAATCTCTTCATCGCGAACGGAAAGTTTTCAGGTGGCGGGAACGAAGTCATGTCGGCGGCAACTCCCTTTGACGGGCGGCTCAATCTGCTCGTCGTGGCGGATGGTTCGCCCACATCCCTCATGTCGCTGCCAGCGAGTTACTTCAGGGGTGAGGTCATCGAGCATCCTTTGGTCTTCGCCAAAGCCGGTCATGAAGTGCGGATTCAAGCCGCCACTCCCTGGCCCTGCACAGCCGATGGTGAGAGCTTCGAGGCCAGCGAGATTATCGCGACCATCCAGCCGAAGGCTCTCACGATCATTCGTCCCAAGGCCACTCTCCAATTGAGTGTGTGACCGATGGGCGGACTTGCTCGCTCAACAGCGTTTCTCGCTTGAAAGAGTTTCACCGCGATTCCTCTCTTCAAATCGGAATCAGGCGAGTCGACAATATCCAGCGGGTGCCCGCCAGATTATGCTTATGGGCGATAATGATTCGCCGCTCAGGCGAAGTACCGTTCCTGGAAACTTGTGCAAGAGGCCCGCCGAGCGTGACAGCCACAGTCCTGGTGATTGACGACGACCGTTCGATCCTCCTGCAGATCTCCCGGGCACTTGCTCCATTGGAAGTGAACGTCCAAGGGGCGAACACCGCCCCGGCGGGGCTGGAAGCGATTCGCGCGTTGCAGCCCGATGTGGTGCTTCTCGACCTCGTCCTGCCGCACACCTCCGGTCTGGATCTCTTTCAGCGGATCAAGGATCTCGATCGACGGCTTCCCGTGATCTTCATCACAGCCGGTGCCGCCAGCGAGTCGGCCATCGAAGCCATGCGGCTGGGTGCCTACGACTACGTCGCCAAGCCCCTGAATCTGCCGCAGCTCACACAGCTTGTGACCAAGGCTCTGGAAACCCGCCGGTTGATGAGTGTGCCGGTCGCGGTCTCGGTGCTCGAGGAGGAAAAAGCCGCCGATGCGGGCGATCTCTTCGTGGGTCGCAGCCCCCGGATGCTGGAAGTCTTCAAGGAGATCGGCCGCGTTGCCCAGCAGAACGTGACCGTCCTGATCCGTGGCGAAAGCGGTACGGGAAAGGAACTTGTCGCCCGGGCCATCTATCAGTTCGGCAGCCGGGCGACACGTCCCTTCATGGCGGTCAATTGCGCGGCACTCCCCGACACGCTTCTGGAGTCCGAACTTTTCGGCCACGAGAAGGGGGCGTTCACCAGTGCCGATCGCCGCCGCATCGGCAAGTTCGAGCAGTGCAACGGCGGGACGCTTTTCCTCGACGAGGTGGGGGACATGTCTCCGCTCACGCAGGGAAAAGTTCTGCGGCTCCTTCAGGAGCAACGGTTTGAACGTGTCGGCAGCAATGAGACCATCGAGACGAACGTGCGGCTCGTGGCGGCCACCAACCGCCCTCTCGAAGCCATGGTGCAGGATGGACGGTTCCGTGCGGATCTGTTTTACCGCTTGAACGTCGTCACCATTTCCCTCCCCCCACTCCGGGAGCGGGCCGAAGATGTCCCGCTGCTGTTGCAATACTTCCTGTCGAGGGCGAGGAAGGAACTTGATAAGACCGATGTGGAGGGGATCTCGCCCGATGCCTTGGAACTGCTGGAAGCCTATCCCTGGCCAGGCAACATTCGCGAACTGCAGAGTGTGGTGCGGCAGTGCCTGTTGAAGAGTTCGGGGCCGGTGATTGTCCCCGACTTTCTGCCCGCCACCATCATGGATTACGCGAGCCATCTCGGCCAAGGCCGGGCCAACTCAATGATCGGGATTGGGACTGTGACTGGCCACGGCTCAAATGTGCCGGGAACGCAGGGCTCCAATTTTGCCGTCGGGAATTCACAGCACGCCGCCGATCAGCCTTCCGCAAGTTTTGGGCATCCGGAAGCAGGGGTCGGAGGAGATGCGCCTGCGAGCTTGCCGGGAAGCACGAACTTTTCGGGGGGGATGCACGGCTCCCATGCTCATGGGCATCAGGATTTGCCCTCGTCGGATATCAGCCAATTGATTGAAGAACGTCTTCGAGCCGGCTCCACCAACCTCTACGCGGAAGCTTTGGAGATGATGGAAAAGTATCTCCTCACTCGCGTCCTCCAGTCGTGTGGTGCCAACCAGTCGAAAGCGGCTGAGATTTTGGGTATCACCCGCGGCAAGGTTCGTGACCGGATCGCGGCGTTCGGGATCAATCTCGATAAGAACGTCTCCATCGATTCGCCCCGCTAGTGCCAACCGGCAGGACATAGGAAAGATTCGCGCAAGGGCCGCTTGTGACAGATCATCGCCACGAAATTGACATGAAATCAGTGATTGAGCGATTGGGCGGAATGTGGGATCTGGCGGAAGAACTCGCCAACATGACAATCTCCGACTCCCCGGAGATTGTCGTCTCCCTGCGGGAGTCCATCGCACGTGAAGATGGGGAGGCCGCCCACCGTCACGCCCACAGCCTCAAGGGGCTTGTGGCGGGCTTGGGATGTACCCGCTGTGCGGCAACGGCGGGAAGGATCGAAGCTCTGGCCGCACAGCGGGATTTTCAAGCCGCCCGAACGCTGTTGCCGGAACTGGAGAACCAGTTGGATCTCTCCCTGACGGGTTTGCGACAGCATTTCGCCGATCGCAACAGCCTGCCTCAGGCTTGAACTGCCCGATTGCCGAACCAAGACTTTCCTGTTGCAAATCTTCTATCGGCGAGTCGCAATGATCCAGACCGCATGAATGATTCCTGGAATGTAGCCGAGGATCGTCAGCAGGATGTTCAGCCAGAATTGCAGACCGAAGCCAACCTGGAAAAACACTCCCACGGGGGGCAGAAAGATCGCCAACAGCAACCGGGGAATATCCCCCATGGTCACAGTCGAAGGGGCCGATCCCGTGCTATGGCCTGTGGTATGAATGCTTGACATGATCGCTCCTATGCAATTTTCGGATGTTGTGAAATCGCTTTAATGACAAATAGACTTAATGACATCAGCAGCAAAGTCTGTGCCACCCCTCCTCACCGGTGCTTCGTCGCTTTTTCAGCGGGCACGATGATGCATCAGCGATCAAGCCGCGACTTAAGCGAACCTAAGGGATTGTCATATGGGGCCGTCCCGTGTGATGATATGCTCCTTAGTTGCTCCGAAAGAATTCAAAGTCTCATAACCCGCTCCATCGTCCCCTGCGGAAACCTTGCGTGAGCTCTTCGCCAGAGACCGAATCTCCTCTCACTCGTCGGCCGCTTGAGGTTCGCAAGTCGCGTTGGGCTGTCGCCGTCGCTCGTTGGCTGACCGCTCACAATATTCAGCCCAATACGATTTCAGTTGCTGGCATCGCATTTTCCGTGGCGGCAGCCATTGCGTTCGTTTCCGGTGGACGGAGTGATTCCACTGCGATTCAGGTGGCCTGCCTCCTGTTGGCCGCTATCGGAATTCAAGTTCGCCTCCTCTGCAATTTGTTTGACGGCATGGTCGCCATCGAGGGAGGCAAGTCCACCAAATCGGGCGAACTTTACAACGAGATCCCGGATCGATTTTCCGACGCCTTTTCTCTTGTTGGTGCCGGTTACTTTGTTACCGCCCAGCCCTGGGTCGCGGATGTCGGTTGGCTGGCCGCCGCTCTCGCGATCACCACCGCTTATGTGAGGGCCTTGGGCGCGTCGACCGGTGCGGGTCAACACTTCGAGGGCCCGATGGCCAAGCCGCAACGGATGGCTTTGCTGACCGTGGCCTGTATCGCCGAAGCCATGATTGTCAGCACGTCCTGGCATGGCTGGGTGATCACGATCACACTTGTCATCATCTGCGTGGGGTGTCTACTCACCATCATTCGCCGGGCCAGGAGCATTGCCATTTCGCTGGAGAGTGCGCAATTTTTGGCTGATCAAACCAATGCCGAATCTGCACACCACGGAGGAGCCTGAGACATGCAACAGCTCACCGCCGCATGCCTGAGGGTGCTCACCGGTCTGCGGGCCGAGTGGCGCGGCTGTCTCCCTTCCGTGGAGCCGCGCGTCTACTTCGCTAACCACACCAGTCATTTGGACGCACCGGCCATTTGGGCATCACTTCCAGCCGTTTGTCGCGCCAACACCCGTCCGGTCGCCGCTCAAGACTATTGGTCGGTCGGCCCGGTGAGACGATTCATCGCAGGCCGTGTGATGAATGCGATCCTCATCGATCGAAAATTGCCGACGGCGCGCAACAACCCGGTGAATGTCATTCGGCAAGCCGTCGAAGAGGGGGCGTCTGTGATCGTATTCCCTGAGGGAACACGCTCGCCCGATGGCCGGATTCAGGACTTCAAAAGCGGTCTCTACCATCTTGCGAAAGACTTGCCGCATGTCGAGTTCGTTCCGATTTACCTGGAGAACCTGAACCGCATTCTGCCGAAGGGCGAATTCATTCCACTGCCGATCATCGCTCGGGCGACGTTTGGAACGCCGCTGGGATGGATTGAGGCCGAACACCGGCATGCCTTTCTGAACCGCGCGAAGCAGAGTGTCATCGATCTCATGCAGCAGGTCGAAATGGATGCCATGATCCCCCACCCGGCAAACCCTTCCGAGACATTTGCGAATGAATTGGCCTGATCGCGAGCTGGGTTGGTTGATTATCGGCGCGCTGACAGCGCTGACCTCCGCCAGCCTGGTGGGGCTGATGCTCAGGTGGCGATGCGGCCCCACGGACACCATTCAGAACCTGAACTCTCGGATCAGTGCCTGGTGGGCGATGGTGCTTGTCTTCCTGGGTGCGATTCTGGCCGGCCCGATGGTGGTCGTCGTGCTCTTCGCCATCCTTTCACTACTGTCACTGCGGGAGTTCCTCACGCTCACACCCACGCGTCTGGGGGATCATCGTGTCCTGTTCTGGGCCTTTTTCGTGGTTCTTCCCATTCAGTACATCGTGCTGGGGATCCATTGGTACGCCTTTTTCTCGATCTTCATCCCGGTGTACGTCTACCTTATCCTTCCCATTCGCAGTGCGGCGGCTGGCGATGTTCAGAATTTCCTGACAAGGACCGCTGTCATCCAATGGGGCCTCATGATTTGCGTCTATTGCCTGAGCCACGGGCCGGCACTCTTGACGATGCTGGAGATTCCCGACTATCCGACCAAGGACGGAAAATTGCTCTGCTATCTCGTTCTCATCTGTGAATCGAGCGACGTCTTGCAGTACGTCTGCGGCAAGCTGTTTGGCAGGCATCCCGTCGCGCCGAAAGTCAGCCCCTCGAAAACTTGGGAAGGGCTGATCGGTGGTGTGGCGCTGACCGTGGGCTTGGGAACGGCCTTGTGGTGGGTGACCCCCTTTTCACCGTTGGCTGCCGCAGGGATGTCACTGACCATCTGCCTCACCGGTTTCGGTGGTGGGCTGGTGATGTCGGCCATCAAGCGAGATCGGGGAGTCAAGGACTGGGGGCATGCCATCGCCGGTCATGGAGGCGTACTGGACCGGCTCGATTCATTCTGCTTCGCCGCGCCGTTCTTCTTCCACTTCACCCGCTATTTTTACAGCACCATCTAAAGTGCCAACGAAACGCGATCGAGTCGCCGCTGGTCGACTTTGATGGGGCAAACAGACTCCGGCGGTAGCAGTCTCTTCGAGACATTAGAACGGCAGCTTTTGGCCCAGGCCTTCGTCGCGGGCGCGCTCGTAGATGGCCATGCCCAGGATGATGTCCTGGATGGCCAGCCCCACCGACTTGAAGAGGGTGATGTCGTCCTCGTGGGCACGGCCCGTCTGTTCGCCAGCCAGGACTTTCCCCAGTTCCTGCACCCGCGACCATTCCAGGCAACCCGCTTCAATCGCGGAGAGGAAATCGCCGGCCTCGTTCCGAGAGCCTGCCAGATCGTCGCAGACGATCCAGTCCGATCGGCGGATGGTTTCGAGATCAACTTCCGACTTCGTGCGGTAGTTGCTCCCCACCACGCACAGGTGCGTTCCCGGTGTCAGCACCGCTCCCTGGAAAACCGGGGTCTTGCTGGAGGTCGCGCAAACAACGATATCCTTCTCGCTGGCCGCCTCGTCCGGGCTGTGGACAGCGACGGTCTGCACATCGCACAGTTGGGAAATCTCGTCGGCGAACAGCAAGCAGCGCTCGCTGTTGCGGGAATAGACTTCGATCCGGTCGATCGGACGGCTCAAACAGATCGCCTGCAACTGCGTTCTCGCCTGCTGGCCGGAACCCAGGCAGCCGACGACCTGCGATTCCGGATTCGACATCAAGCGGCAAGCGAGTCCCGAGGCGGCGCCCGTTCTCAACTGGCCCAGATAATCCGCCTCGATGATGCACAGCGGACGCCCCGACAGGGCATCCCACAAGGTGACCTGGAAATACGCGCCCTCTTTGGTGGTGGCGTAAGTCTTCGTGCCGAGGACCAGCGCCCCGGGCGACGAGGCCGACATGCTGTGCAGCATGATCCCCGGCGCGGCCGCCCGTGAGCGGGGAATGTTCACGGCGCTGCCCGAAGCCAGTTCGGCGAAGGTCCGCTCGGCGGCTTCCAATGCCAACGGCATGTCGGCGACGGAGCGAACGTCCCCCTCGGAGAGAAAAATGGCTGTCATGGGGACGACTCTCGGATGGGATGAAATTCAGCGCGATGCAAATCTAGAAGTTTAGACATCCACGAGCTTGGCGAGTTCGGGGAAATCGGGTTTGAGCGAACGGTACAGCTTGCCGAACATCGGGTACGACTTGTTGTAGATCCGCTTGGCTTCCGAGTTGGGGTCGGTCGCGCCGTTGACGCGGATGGTCGCCGTGCAGGCTTCCACCACACTCTTGTATTCGCCGGTGCCGGCGGCGGCGAGAAGTGCGACGCCGTAGGCGGGACCTTCTTCGGCGTTGATCGTCACGACCCGGCGGCCGTAAAGATCGGCCTGCATCTGCCTCCAGAACTGGCTGCGGGCACCACCACCCGAGACCCGAATTTCGCGAATGGGGATCTTGAGCTCGTTGATGATTTCGAGGCAGTCGCGCATTGCGTACGTCGCCCCTTCCATCACCGCGCGGATGAGATGCGCGCGGCCGTGGCGGATGGTCAGGCCAATCCAGGCGCCGCGGGCCAGGGGATCGGCGTGCGGTGTCCGCTCACCGGTGAGGTAGGGCAGGAAGAAGAGGCCCTCGCAGCCTGCGGGGGCTTCGGCGGCCTGTTCGGTGATGAGGTTGTAGGGGTCGGTCTTGAGCCGTTTGGCGTCGACCACTTCGACCAGACCCAGCGTGTTGCGATACCACTGGAGGCTGCCACCAGCCGAAAGGACGCAGCCCATGACATGCCACTTGCCGCGGACGGCGTGACAGAACGTGTGGACGCGGCCCTGCGGATCAATCTGCATCTCGTCCGAATGGGCGAAGACGACGCCGCTGGTTCCCATGGTGGCGGAGATGACACCCCGCTTGACGATCCCGTTCCCCACGGCACCGGCTGCCTGGTCGCCAGCCCCGCCGACAACCGGAACGCCCGCCTTCAAGCCCATCTGCTTGGCGGCGATGGCGCTCACCGTGCCGGTCACTTCTTCGGATTCATGCATCTTGGGCAGCAACGAGAGCGGAATGTCGAGCTTGTCGAGCAGCGGCTTGCACCAGATCCGCTGGCTGACATCCAGAAGCAATGTGCCGGATGCGTCGCTCACTTCGGTCGCGTACGTTCCCGTCAGGCGGAAACGGATGTAATCCTTGGGGAGGAGAATCTGTGCCGTCTTGTCGAAGATCTTGGGTTCGTTCTTCTTGACCCACATGATTTTGGGGGCGGTGAAGCCGGTGAGGGCGGGATTGGCGACCATCTCGATGAGCTTGTCGCGGCCACCGGCCTTCTTCTCGATCTCGACGCACTCGGCGGAAGTCCGCTGGTCGTTCCAGAGGATGGCGGGGCGGAGGACTTCGCTCGATTTGTCGAGGAAGACGCTGCCGTGCATCTGTCCGCTCAGCCCGATGCCGGTGATCTCATCGGGCTTGATCTTGGCGGCTTTGAGGGCCTTCTTGGTGCTTTCGACAGTGGCGTTCCACCAATCTTCGGGGTCTTGCTCCGACCAGCCCGGTTTGGGGCTGGAGAGGGGATATTCGACTGTCGCGGTGCCGAGGATTTCACCGTCGGCCCGCATGACCAGTGCCTTGGTGCCGCTTGTACCAATGTCGATACCCAGAAAGACGCCCATGGACAGAAACCCTCATGTTGTTCGTCGTCGCTCGGGGTGGCCCCTTGAGATCTGAGAACTTTCCAGATTTCAAGGCAGTGCGGCTCTGCGGAAGGAGACCATCGAGCGCCTTGCCGGGTGGACAGGGTTGCTAATGTTCCGTGCAGAAATGACGAGCGAAATGACACCCCGAAGAGAGGGTGAGTTTAACAGAAGACGAGCCTCACTGCGCGGGAGCCGAGAAAAAACTACCTACCCCCAATTGGATAGGCCTTGGCTACAGTAGGTTCCGGCAGCTTCGGCAAAGTGCGACATGGGAGCGTCCCCGAGTCCATGAAGCCGAGGCGGCATCCGGCCAGCAGCTGTCGCGAAGGGGATGAGTCTGTGCCTTCCCGATCCGCACAATCGGCAGGTTTTGGCGGAAGGGATATCGGCGAGTGTTGGGCGAAGATCGCGGGTTGTGTGGCGGAGACTCGAATTTGCCGAAACCGAGTTCAGTTCAGGCTTCCGTCGCGCTTGACAGTCCGTGTATCATCCACGAATGAGCCAGAGGGCTGTCATATTTTTCCTTCAGCATCCCTCACGTCTTTTCGGTGGCATCAAAACCTATGAGCTTGATTGATCGCGCTGCTCGACCCAAATTGAAGTTTCCTCCCCAGGCCTATCTTTTCGTCACCGAGGCCCTGAAAGTGGCCCAGGATCAGGCGGGAAAATTGCGGAATCTGGACGAGGAGGAAGAGTCGGCCCACATTTCCGGGGTCGAATTGCTGGAAGGTGTCCGTATCCTCGGCACTCGCATGTTCGGGATGATGGCGCCCACGGTCTTCCGACTGTGGGGCATCGAATCGACCCATGATTTCGGTCGTGTCGTCTTTGATCTCGTCGAGCGTGGCGAACTCCGCAAGACGGACGACGACCAACTCACCGATTTCGACGGCATCTACGAATTCAACGATGTCTTCCTCGATTCGTACCCGGTGGACACCACCAAGGCCTTCCGCCAGCCATAGACGACCGTCATTCGAGGTGTGGCACGGTTGGCCAGCCGGGATCAATTCAGGGAGGAATGGGCATGCCGGTGACGGCCTCGAAAACCGCGAAGGGGGGGCCGCAACCCGTGGCTTCGCCGCCTCTTGTGGCACTCGCCGACATTCCGCGAGATCCCGTCCCGAGTGTCAAATGGCCGCTGTACCTCGCCGGAGCAATGGTTACCGTCTGGATCGCCATTCTGGCCCTCCTCGCGGCGACGACCGCAAACCCACTCGTGGTAAATCAACTGCAAATTCTGAAGTCTGATGCGGTGGTGACCGTTGTCGTCGATACTCACGAGTACGGCTTTGGGTACGCGTTCTCGATCGCAAAGCTTTGGAAGGGTGAGCAGATCGATCATCTCGCACCGCCATTTGATGTTAGACGATGGCCTGTGGGTTCCCGCGTGATTGTGCCTCTGCAGAAGACATCCAACGGTTGGCGGGTGACGCAGGGGGAAGCCTCTTGGGCCGATTTTCCTTGGGCTCAGGTCGATCCCCGCTTCGAGCGCCTGTCGACGCAGCTCAAGCCGCTGGTTTATCCCGACACACCGGATGTGCAACGACAGCTCGAAGCCGCCTTGAAACTCCCGACCAGCGAAGTCCAACCGTGAGCAAGCGAGTGGGCGAAGATTGCCTGAATCATTCCGGTGCCAAGCATCCCGGGTCAGGGAAGAGGATCCTTCCATAACATGGCCGCCGAGAAAGGAGTCGCACTCATCCTGCGGGTGACCGACTTCAGTGAAACCAGCCGGATCGTGGTGATGTTCTCGCGCGAGCACGGCCGTTTTTCGGCTCTGGCCAAAGGAGGGAGACGGCTCAAGGGGCCGTTCGAATCGTCCCTCGACCTGCTGGCTACCTGCGATATCGTCTTCCTCAAGAAGGGTTCCGGCGGACTGGATCTGCTCACCGAGGCTCGTCTGGTCAAGCGATTCCGGCCCGAGGCGAACCAGCTTAATGCCCTCTATGCTGGGTATTATGTTGCCGAACTGCTGCTGGCCCTCACGGAGGACTACGATCCCCACGCCGAGCTTTTCGACGAGGCCCAGGCGCTGCTGGAGAGTCTGTCCGATTCCCAAAACCTAGCCATCAAGATCACGCGGTTCGAATTGGTGCTGCTCCGCGAGAGCGGACAGCTCCCCGATTTCGAAACGTGCATGGGCTGCGGGGCGAGTCTGGAGGAAGGGCGGTTGTTCGGATTTTGGCCGGGGCAGGGGGGGATGATCTGTCCCGCCTGCCAGCGCGAGGACTATTCTCAGATTCCGGTGCACGCGGGAACAGCCCAGCTGCTGCGTCGTCTGGCGGCTGAGCAGGCAATGGGGTGGCAGCGGTTAGTTCCTTCACCACAACAGGTTAAGGAGATTCGCAGCGTGATGCTAGCGGCTGTCAGCCATGTGCTGGGCAAGCGTCCGAACACCTTGAAACTACTGCGCTTCCAGTAGTTGCCATCTTCTGTTACAAGCCGCAGACTCGCCTGAAAAACGCCCGTCTAATGGCACCCTGCCCCGACTTTGCGTCATGGATGACCATGTCTGGAACCGGCCCCGTCACACCACTCCTTCGTTCCGCTGGCCTCTTGGCCCGCTGGGTCGTCATTTCCAGTCTTCTGGTTCTTTCGGGGATCGCGGGTGTGGGTTGCACGACAATGAAGTGGCAATCGCCACTGGCCTCCAACTTCCCCGATCCCAAGATCGACGGTGTTCAAGGGCCGACCGAACGTCGACTTCGCCGTGACAAGATCACTCAGGCGAGCGCCAGTCGTTTGGTGGATGATGACGGCACCTCCTTGGCGCCGATCGCCGGCACTGAAGACTATGAAGCCGCCGAGGCCCTCTTCAAAGAAGGCAAGTTCGCCGAGGCCGAGACTGCCTTCAAGAAAGTTGCCAAGAAATACAAGAAGAGCGAGATCCGCGAGGATGCCCTCTTCATGCAGGCGGAATCCGCATTTCAAAGGCAGCATTACGCCGACTCGTACGATGTGATGGCGGTGCTGCTCAAGGAGTATCCCTCTTCACGCTATCTCGATTCGACATCGCGCCGGCTGTTCGAGATCGCCCGCATCTGGCTCAACGATCCCAAAATCGTTCAGGAGGACGAAATCCAGCAGGCTAATCTCGAGAAGCCAGGCGAACATCTTCCCGCCACCACACCAGTGGAAGACAAGAAGCAGAGTGCGCTGGCTTTGAATCTGTTCGACGAGAAGAAGCCCGTATTCGATCCCGAGGGGAATGCCATCGCCGCCCTGAGGGCCATCTGGTTGAACGATCCCGCTGGCCCATTGGCCGACGACGCGTTGATGCTTGCAGCCAGCCACTTCGCCCGCCGCAGTAAGTGGGTCGAAGCCGACAACTATTTCTCGCTGCTACGCGAGCAGTATCCCAACAGTCCCCATGTCCAAAAGGCGTTTCTGCTTGGCTCGCATGTGAAGCTGATGTCCTACGAGGGGGCTGGCTATGACGGCCGACGGCTCGACGAGGCCCGGCAACTGAAAGAGACGGCGCTGCGGCTCTATCCGGAGGCGGAGAACCGGGCTCGTCTCGAGCGCGAACTCGCCGCGATCGAGGAGGCCGAGGTGGCCCGCTTGTGGGAGCAGATCCTGTTCTACCAGCGGAAGAAAAAGACCAATGCGGTGGGCCTCTATTGCCACATGCTGATCGACCGCTATCCCAACTCGACCTTTGCCCCCAAGGCTCGCGAAGTCCTCAACGAACTGGGGCCGCAATATGCCACCGGCGAGAAGTTCCGTCTGGCGCCGCCGCCAGCACCCAAGCCGTCACTGCTGCCGCCTATCCCCGGTTTGACACCCACGACGCCGCCGGAACTCAAACCTGTTGAGAAGGCTGAGAAGTCCCGTAGCTGGTGGGGCGGGGAGAAGGACAAGGAGGCTTCCGAACCGGAAGGCACCAAGTCGCTCGGCCCCGATGACTCCAGCGAGCCTACCGACGACGATTCGCCGGGAAAAACGGGAGTTGATCCCAGGAACATCCAAGCCTCGGGCGAAACTCCGTAAGGATGGAAATGACACGCGATTTTTCCATCGAGACCGGATGTTCTCCGATCTCACGCCGTGAATGGTTGGCCTTCGTGGGGACATTCCCCTGGCTGGCTTCCGGTTGCGGCTACATGGTGGGAAATGCGTACAGCCCGCAGATCACCTCGGTCAATGTCCCGATCTTTCGCAACGACACCTTCCGCCGCGGAATCGAGTACCAGCTGACGGAAGCCGTCCAACGGGAAATCCGCACGAGAACGCCCTTCAAGCTGGTAGATGGCGACGAGGCCCAAACGCGACTTTCGGGACGGATCGTCGAGATCCGCAAGGATGTTCTCGGCGAGACGACTTGGGACGACCCCCGCGAATTGCAGTTCTCGTTGATGGTGCACGTCACGTGGGAGGATCTTCGCAGCGGCGAAGTCCTGGCCAGGGAGCAGGCTCCGCTGGAGACCGGTTCGACCGCCCTCTCCTCGCAAGCAGAATTCGCCCCCGAAGTGGGTCAATCCCTGGCGACGGCGACCGCCGATTCGACATCGCGCCTGGCGAAGCGGATCGTCAACATGATGGAAACGCCCTGGTAGATTTTGAAGGTGTTCAAGACCTCGAAGCCCCGTCTTTCCAAGAGTGGCTGGGCTTTTGTGCTTCTCATGTTCTTTTTTCGGATTCCGTGGTTCGATTGAAGTCTTTTTGGGTCTAGCAAGATTCCAGGACAAAGGCCGCGGATTCTTGTTCACCCGGACGAAATCTGATCAGTGATTTGAGCCACTCTTGTGAGAAGGTTTTCACCAGAACAGACTTGTGGGAGACGAAAATCAGGACTCCACGTCAGTCGTTTGGAGAAGTCTCCATTGATCTCCATGCTCCCGCTATTCTGCCAACTTCGACGGCTTCCCGATGCCTTCGCGGCATTCATGCTGGGCTGTTGTCTCGTCTCGGTATCAATCTTCAGCGTTGAGGCCGATGACAAGCCGTCGGTTGTGGTGGCCTCGAAAGGGGAGACAACGGTAAATCCCACCCGCATCGCCTCCCACCATTTGGAGAACCTGCACCGGCTGTCGATCACGACGCCCGGCAAGACATCCAACGCGGCTCCCGGGGATGTTTCGCGGGACTACTATCTAGGCGGAAGTCCGGAGACCGAGGAAGCGATGGCCGAACTGGCCGCCGCCGGGGTGAAGACCGTCATTTCGGTGGATGGGGCGCCTCCTCTGGTGGAGTTGGCCCGCAAGCACGGGTTGACCTACATCCACATTCCCGTGAAGTATTCGACACTCACCCGCGAGCAGATTGTCACGATCACGGCGGCGCTGGAGCGAACGAAGGATAACGTCTATCTCCACTGCCACCACGGGAAGCACCGAGGCCCGGCGGCACTCGTCGCGGCGTTGAAGTGTACCCACCCGGAGATCGAAACCGATCCGCTGCTCAAGCTGTTTGGCACCGATCCCAAGTACGGCGGACTCTACTCCGCAGCCCATTCAGTCACCCCGCTTCAAGCCGAAGAACTCACGAAAGTCCCCGTGAAACTCCCGGAATCGATCACCACGGCGACCCCCGCGCGAATGATGGCGGAGATCGATGCGCGCTTCGATCGACTGAAGAAGATTCCAACTCCACTCCCTCCGGCTGATATCGATTTGCTACAGACTTTGTCGGTGGAGCTGGAGGAGGATTTTCGCGAGTTTGGCCGCCTGGGGAAGGATCCGGAGAGCTCAAGAAAACTGCTGGATGACTCGATCGCGACCGTCATTCAACTTCGCCAATTCGCTGAATCCGCGAAAGCGGGAAGAAGTGGGGTGGTGCCAGCCGAGAAGGTTCAAGCACTTGTCCTGCGGTTGGAACAGTCGTGCAAGATCTGTCATAAGCAACATCGGGATTGAAGAAAAACAACCGATCATTAGGCCCCTTGCCTGGGGCGTGGGGCGATGACTCCCAGGCCGCCATCGACACCGTAGATCTGGCCCGTCACCCAGCTTTGGGCCGGATCGAGGAGCCAGGCCATGAGGCTCGCCACTTCGTCAGGTTCGCCGATGCGGCCCAAGGCATGCATCTGGGCCGACATCGCCTCGGAGGCGGGGGCCTGCCAGATTTTCTGGGTGAGGGGTGTTCTCACGAGACCAGGGGCGACGACATTCACCCGGATGTTCTTGTTGGCATAAGTCGCCGCCGCCGAAAGGGCCAACCCCTGAATACCGGCCTTGGCGGCGGCGATCGCTTCATGATTTGCCAGGCCGATTCGGGCCGCTGCCGAGGAGACCAGCACGACCGAACCTCCGGCTCCCCGCATGAGTTTCGCTGCCGCTCGAATGACCGCCAAACTGCTGCCGATATGGAGCGAAAGCGTCTGGAGGAGTTCATCGTCGGTTGTCAGATGGGCCGGTTTCAACAGGAGCGAGCCCACACAGTTCGCCATGCCTGTGATCGAGCCGATTTCCGTGGCGGCATTCTGGCAGGCTTTTTCGATTTCACCCGGGATGGTGACATCCACCACCTGGCTGGGGGCATCGAGTTCGGCCGCCAATGGGGTGAGTTTTTCGGCGTCGCGGGCGAGCAGGAAGACCCTGGTTCCTGCGGTTCGGAGCCGACGTGCCAGAGCCGCGCCGATTCCACCGGTCGCTCCCAGAATGACAACAGCGGGCGAGGGTGTTTCAGGCATGTCAACGGCTTTCGGGATGGGGAGAGATACCAGTGAGAGTCGGCAATGACGGCATCAACACTCGAATGAAGGGTTGTAGTCGGTGTGTCCATCAATGACAGGGGACGATTGTGAGGGTAGCCTTCCACGGAATGACGGCGATAATGGAAGGGACGTGAGGAATGTTCAGTCCGCAGTCTGCCGGTTCAATTCGCCGGAAGTGGGCGGTCGATGTCGTGATCGCGGGCCGTGCGCGAATCAGACGTGGGAAGGTGTATGTTAGGACAACTTGTTCCGGTGGGTGGTGGTGATCCGATTCCGCTGCTGCAGGCCCACGTGGTCGTCGGTCGCCGCCCTTCATGCGATATCGTGTTGGAATTCTCCAATGTCTCGTCGCAGCATTGCGAACTGCTCTATGAGCAGGGGCATTGGAAGATGCACGATTTCGGTTCCAGCAACGGTACCAAGGTGAATGGCGTCCGCTACGATCAGCGGTGGCTCAACCCGGGGGACGAGATCACCTTCGCCAAGCACAAGTTCAACATCGAATACGTGCCGGGAAGTTCTGATCCCGCACCGGTGAATGAGGAGGAAAGTCCCTTCTCCCGCAGCCTCCTGGAGAAGGCGGGACTGGCCGATCCCGAGCGGCGACCTAGGCCGCCTCGTCCTTCGTCAAACCAGCCACTGCGTCCCGAAACGCGACCTCCCGGTCGATCAACGCCCGCTCCCGATCCGGCATCGAAGGAAGGCGAGGACGATATTCTCCGCTGGCTGAGCGATGAATGACAACCGTTTGCTGGAGATAAGCCAGCGACGGCGAGATGCAGGTGTGAACCCTCTTGAGGTAAAATCCAGCCCGCCCAATTTGGTTGGCAAGGGATCTGAAGGGGGAAATGGGAGCAAGGCACCGCTCTCTAATTGTGAGCAGTGACCGTGGGAGTCGCGGGGATGGAAGCGGGAGCGGCCTTGACTGCCGGGCCGGGGCCGTGCCTCTTCGGATGGGGCGTGAAGTAGGCCACGATCACAATGCAGACAGCCATGCCCGCAATCCCGACATAAAGCATGGGATTGACCGAAACATCTTTGACCGTGAGCGTCGCCACGATCGCACTCACCGAAACGGCAGTCCCGAAAACAATCGGCATGATGACCTGCGGCATACTCATTCCGCCCGAGAACATGGCGATGGTGAGTGCCAGCGCACCGAATGCCCCCAGCGAACCGGCGATGAACCCCCAAGTCGCCTGCCCGCTGGTGTAGGTGAAAGTCGCGCCTGTCGCCTTCATGGCGATAGCGCCACCCACGACACCCCAGACGAGATAGGCCAACCCGATCATCAGGTAGGGTTTGAACGGACTTTTATCGCCGGGCAAGGCCTCGCGAGCCAGACCGACGGCAGGGCCGTAGGTGCCCCAGAAGAGACCGGTCAGCACGGCGAAAATGATCGGCAGCAGCAGCTTCATTGGAAAATCCCTGTGGCAAAGTGTCCGGGTTCGGAAATTCATGGTCAACGCCCATGATCGCCGAACCAGGGAAGACATCTCATTCAATTTGCCCCATCTTGAGCCTCGGGACGAACTCAGGCAAGCCAAGGAATGCTGGCGACCCGTTCACCGATGGGTCAACGGACTGCTTGTCCGGATGAAGAGCCGGGAGGGCAAAATGATGCCTTTGCCTCACCCCGGGATATGCGGGAATCGGAATGAAGTCATCCGACGTGTCGCAAAGGATTTGTGTCACATGAGCCGGGTAGAAACTCCGGCTCTGGCCGACATGGCGCGGCCACTGCAGGGTATTGTTGGTTGATCAGACGGTGCGGAAAGCATCGTGCAATGGGTGAGGCGCTGAGATTAGATTCAGTGGGAAATCAGGTCTAACATGAATTCGACGGCCATGGATTTCCTCGAGGGCTGCCGCATCCCTGATTGAAAACAACTCCATGCTCTGGCCACTGGTAATTCCCTTTCAGATCACCTTCTGTCTTTTGATCGTATTGATCTCGCTGTTGACGCTGTGTGCGCCTTGGGCAAGATGGAAGCGAGGAAGGGCGTTCGCTATGTCGACGCTCGTGGCGTGCCTCGTGTTCATACCGGCCTGCACGGGCATCATGTCGATCGTCGATGCCCGGCGGTTCGGAGTCTTTCAGTATGCGACTTTCGCCGATATCAACGATGTTCGTGTCCAACGGTATCTGCCGACCACAGCGCGGTACATCACACTGGAAAAATCTGCCATGGGCCACCGCGCGAAGTACTCCATTTCCGAATCGGATTTGCGGGCTCATCTTGACGAGCAGTGGGCCCTCCGCGGCCAATACTCCACAATTCCCCGCGACAAAATTGGCGATGGCAGCATCGTTTCGGAGGAAACGGTTGCTCGACTCTTCGGTGATTTGGGCTGGACGATTCCCGAGAGTGTGACCGAATGGCACACCCCGGTTGGTGGCAACGGAGCGGGGGCAACTTACTTCTACGATCCCACCACAGGCACGGCATTCCATCGTGCCGGATATTGGTGAGTCGCGGGGGGAGTAAAGGGCATGAGTCGCCAAGGCGGTGAGAGGCCCCGATTGCCTTTTTATTCGCCAAGTTAGTTTTGGACTGGTTGATAGTTCTATGCCTGCCCAGCAGGATATGTTTCTATTTTATATTTAGAGTATAAACTCTGCTGTGGAAGGAGGCCCTTGTTATTGACATCACATCGGTTTTTT
>PNLE01000094.1 GCA_013822855.1 Planctomyces sp. | reverse complement strand
GGGAGCACAGCGCAGCATTTGTTGCCACTGCTGAAGTCCTCCGTCATGGCGCTGAAGCCGGCCGAGTTTGTCAGTCCCGTGGAGATCTGATTCGTCAAAATCCCAGCTGGAAAGTGTTACCAATGGACATTCCCGAGAATTCGGCTGGAATGCCCGATGGGCTTTCAGTGGAGTGAAGTCATTGGTCTGGATGCTTCACGTTCGACAACCATTTGGCAAGTTGACATGCAACCGACCTGGCGGGAATTGATTGAGCTTCTTCGTACACCGGAGGAGGCCCCGCGCATCGACCAGGCCCTGGCTCACTTCGGTTTTGAACAACCTGCCCTGGCACGACGGCGGCTGACGAATCTGCTGCTGGGGCCATCAGGCAATCTCTCCACCCCGAGCGTGATTTCGCCAGCTTCGATGGCGGATCGCGCCAAACCGGTTCCCGCCGTGTTGCCCCCTTCGGTTCCAACCACGCCGACGGATCGTGTGGTTGAGCGGGCTCAGGTCATCAAGCTCGGACGCAACCGGCACACCGCCGAATTGGTGCGGGTGGCCACGTTGGAGCAATTGATCGCGATCGTTTCGTCGCTGCCCCACCCCGACCTGTCGATCCTCAACTTCGAGAGATACGTCCAGAAGTATCCGGATCCCGATCGGCTCTTCTCGTATCTGGCGGCCCACCCCCGTGCCGTCGAGATTTTGCTGAAGCTCTTCGTGGGCAGCCAGTATCTCACGGGGATCCTTTTGAGACGGCCAGCGCTGCTAGAGCAACTGACGCATCATCACCGGCTCGCCGATTTGAGGAGCCGGGAGGAATTTTTTGAAGGGGCCGTTGAAGCCGTCAGTGCGATTCAGCCGGGGGCCGATCCCGCCAACGCCGTTCGCCGCTACCGACACAGCGAGATGTTGCGGATTGGTGCCTGCGATACCTTTGGATTGATGGATTTTCGCGGTGTGGTCAATCAGCTCTCCCTGTTGGCGGATGCCGTGGTCGAATGCGGTCTGCGACTGGCCAACGGGAATCTGTATGCCCCGGTTGCCGGGTTTGCCGTCATCGCACTGGGCAAGTTGGGGGGAGAGGAGCTGAACTACAGCTCGGATATCGATCTGGTTTTTCTTCACCGCGGAAATCCCGACGATTCACTGGTCGCGCAGCGTCTGGTTCGATTCCTCAACGACGCCAGCGATGAAGGATTTCTTTATCGGGTCGATACCCGCCTCAGGCCTTGGGGACGATCGGGGACGCTGGTCTCCACGCCGGAGGTCTATCAAGCGTATCTCGCCAAAAATGCGGCCATCTGGGAAAAGCAGGCGCTGATCAAGGCCCGCCCGATCGCCGGTGATTTCGCCTTGGGCGAAGAATTCCTCACCTCCATCGAAGCGGTGATCCACGGCGCGCCGGAAACGGCCGTCCGCGCCAGCATCCGCGAATCGAAACAGAAGATCGAACAAGGCCTGGCCAAGCGAGGGAGGCAATGGGGCGAGGTGAAATCGGGGATGGGTTCCATCCGGGATATCGAATTCACCGTGCAGTTTCTGCAGATGACGCGCGGTCTCCGGCATCCGCATGTCCGTTCACGGAACACGCTAGATTCGCTGGTGAGGCTCGCCGATCACAGCTTCCTGCAGGCCGACGAGTATCGCCAGCTCACGGTCGGTTATGTCTTCCTGCGAACCATCGAGCATGCCATTCAACTGATGCACAACAAGCAGGATCACGCGCTGCCCGAGAACGAGCGGGAGCTGTCGTATCTGGCTCGGCGACTCGACTTTCCCGATGCTGCCACCTTCATCCGACATTACGAGGACCACAGTCGGCAGATCCGCCGCATCTATGAGAAGTATTTGCTATCCGACAAGACGGAAGTCCCGGAGATTTCGCCGCTGATCCCGGCGACGAGCGACAATGTGGGCCTGCCGAGATATGCCGATGTCTTCTCGGAGGCCGAGATCCAGCTGCATCGAGAGTCTTTGGCTTCGATCACCTTGGAACGCGCGGTGAAGGTCTTCGCCGAATCCTCGCCGGATGGGACTTATCGTGTCACGGTATTGGGGATCGATGAACCGGGCGATCTTTCGATGATTTGCGGCCTGTTGTTCGTCTATGGGTTCGACATCAGCAGTGGAGACGTCTTCACCGCCTGCCATTCCGCGGAACTGCTCGCCAACTATGCGGCCTCGGTCAAGGCGGCCAAACGGAATGCCCGCGATGCCGAGCAGGCCGCCTATCGCGACTTCGTCGATGTCTTCCATGCCCGGCCTTTGGTCGATGCGGTCGTCCCGGAGATGTGGCGGCGGTACGAGGACGATCTGCTGGCGCTCAAGGGCATCGCCCGTACCAAAGGTCACGGCGAAGCCCAGGGAATGCTGGCGAAGCGTGTCGCTGCCGCTCTGCGGGGGAACGAGTCGTCCGCGGATCGCTTGCTGCCGGTGGAGATCACAGTTCAAGACGCACGTGAACGTCAAGCCACGCTACTTGGCCTGAAGGCCGACGACTCCATCGGATTTCTGTACGAGTTCACCAATGCCCTCGCGCTATGTGGAGTGGCCATCGAACAGATGGTGATTCGCAACGAGGGGAACCGCGTTCACGATACGTTGCTGATCACCGACGCCCGGCGGGGAGGGCGGATCAAAGATGAACGGCAACTCGAGGAACTCAAAGCGGCCATCGCCCTCATCCAGCAATTCACCCATCTCCTGCCCAAGGCCCCCAATCCGGAGGCGGCACTCGTTCACTTCCGCCAGTTCCTGCAGGAGTTGTTCCTGCAGGAGACGTGGTGGGAGCAGCTTTCGTCGCTCGAACGCCCCGAGGTACTCGATGCCCTGGCCAAGTTGCTCGGCATCAGCGACTTCCTCTGGCAGGATTTTTTGAGGCTGCAGCATTCGAATCTCTTCCCGGTGCTGGCTGATGTGGAAGGCCTGCAGATCGCCAAGACCCGCGAGCAGTTGGCCGAGGAGTTGAAGGCGGAGATCTTCCAGGGGGCCGATCTTTCCCGCTGGCAGCTCCGGCTCAATTCGTTCAAAGACCGTGAGATGTTCCGCATCGACATGCGACATATCCTCGGTCACATCGGGCCCTTCGGCCATTTCTCCAGCGAGCTGACGGATCTCGCCGAAGTCGTCGTCTCGCGTGCGTTCGAGATGACTCTGCGCGAGTTGTCCTGGCGTCACGGTTCGCCGCTGCTGCATTCCGGTGAACCGAGTCGATGGGCCGTGCTGGCCCTGGGCAAGTGCGGCGGGCGGGAGATGGGTTTCGCTTCCGACATCGAACTGATGCTGGTGTACGAGGGAGAGGGTCGCACGGATGGCCCGCGCCCCGTCGCCACCAGCGAGTTCTTCCATCGATTGGTCGAGCTGTTCTCGCAATCGATTTTCGCCCGTCAGGAAGGGATTTTCCGCATTGATCTACGATTGCGGCCTTACGGCAAGGCGGGGACTTTGGCGGTCTCCCGAGAGGCCTTTTTCACTTACTTCGGGCTGGGCGGCCCCGCGTGGCCCTATGAGCGGCAAGCGCTCGTGAAACTGAGGCACATCGCGGGCGACGAGAAACTGGGGACGGAGCTGGAACAGTTTCGGGACGAAGTCTTGTACTCGAGCGGTCGCTTCGATTTCGCCGCCATGCGGGCGCTCCGTGAACGGCAGGTGCGGCAGCTCTCCAACAGCGACGGTTTCAACGCCAAGCTCAGCCAAGGGGGCTTGGTCGATTGCGAATACCTCGTCCAGGCGTTGCAGCTCACCTGGGGGCATGCCCACAAGGAACTGCGGACCACTAACACCCGAGACGCATTGCGGATGATGCGTGATCTCGATTTGCTGCCGATGGAGGATGCGGAAGACCTCAAGGCAGCTTACCGCTTTCATCGGGCACTGATCGATGCACTGCGGATGGTGCGGGGCGATGCCCGGGATCTCACGGTGCCGCCCACCAGCAGCGAAGAGTTCGAGTTTCTCGCGAGGCGGCTCGGCTATCACGACCGTGAAGCGGAGTTGGCCAGCGACTTGGAGCGGCATATCCAGGTGGTGACGGAACTTGTCCGACGCTGGGCCGAACCCGGCTCGGACTCCCATCATGCGATCGAAGTCTACCAGCCGTCCGAACCGACGGATCCGTCAGAGGCTGCGAAAAACTGACACCATTTGTGGAATGAATTGTTCGAAGGCCCGCGCCCGATGGCTGATATGCCGCTTCACGGCGGGTGCCAGTTGACCGAACGTCTGGTGGTACTCGGGCACGAGGAACAGCGGGTCGTAGCCGAAGCCGTGGTTGCCGTGGTATTCCGCAAGAATCTCGCCGTGGCAGCGGCCTTCCGTACGCACACGAATCCGGCCTTCGGGGTCGCTCAGCACGGCATGGCAGACATAAAACGCCCTGCGGTCGGGATCTTGCAGCCGGGCCAGTTCTGCGAGGAGTTTGGCGTTGTTGCGGGCATCGCTCGATGGTTCTCCCCCGTATCGGGCGGAGTAGACTCCCGGTGCGTTTCCCAAGGCGACAACGCAGAGGCCGCTGTCTTCCGCAATGGTCCAACGACCGAGCTTTCTGGCCACTGTGATCGCCTTGAGGTCGGCGTTTTCGGCGAAGGTGGTGCCGGTCTCTTCCACATCCTCCACGCCATCGAACTCCTGCACACCCTGCACCTGAATCTTCCAGGGGGCGAGCAATTCCATCACTTCGCCGATCTTCTTGTGATTTCGGCTGCTCAGGACGACAGATGGAAAGTCAGTCATGGTTAATGAGGTTCCTTTTGGATTGGCAAGTCGTGCTCCCCCGTTATAGAACGATGGCGATTGGCCAACCAGCGCCCAGATGATTCCGGAGTGGTTGTGCCGGGCCGGGGATGCCAAGGCGGGCGGTGTGTCGAGAGTGCTTTCGCGAGGCGGGAAGTGGGACTTATGGAAGCGGGTGTTTCCGGCAAGGTTGTTGGCAGCGAGGGGGCGGTGCACGAGCAAGGGCCGTTTCGCTGGTTCGTGCCGCGGGATGTCGACGGCTTCTTTGGTTTGTTCGTCGACAATCTGGTGCAGCTGATCCTGATTGTCACACTCTGCGCCGCCATGTGCGGCATGTCCGGGGAAGCGGCTTTTTTGCTCTATCAGCGAATTCTCCCCGGTGTGGCGGTGAGTCTTCTAGTCGGCAACCTGTTCTATGCCTGGCAGGCGCGGCAGCTGTCGATCAAAACAGGGCGGAGCGACATCACGGCTCTGCCGTACGGGATCAATACGCCGTCGCTTCTGGTCTACGTGTTCTTCGTGATGGTTCCCGCCCATGGGGCAGCCATCGCGGCGGGCATGGCCCCGGTGGCTGCGGCGGAGCAGGCCTGGCGGATGGGTCTGATCGCCTGCCTGGGTTCGGGGTTGATCGAGTTCGGAGGATCTTTTGTCGCGGAGTCGATCCGCCGCCGGACACCCCGTGCCGCTCTCTTATCGACGCTCGCGGGGATCGCGATCGGCTTCATCTCGATGAGCTTCACGCTGCAAATCATCCAGAAGCCGATCATCGCCATGCTTCCGTTGGCTTTGGTGCTGGTGACGTATTTCGCGAAGGTTTCGTTCCCCTGGCGGCTACCCGGCGGACTCGTGGCGTTGTTGACGGGCGTGGCGATTGCGTGGGGATTGACGGGGCTGCATCGGATGTGGCCCGAGGGGCCCGAATGGTTGGGGCGTCATGCTCTCAACACCCAGGCAGTGGGCGAGTCCTTATCGATGATCGGCTTCGCCCCGCCGCAATTGTGGTTGGGCGACTTGTGGAGCGTTGTTTCCCAACCGAATCAGTGGTTGGGATTGCTCTCGGTCATCGTGCCGATGGGATTGTTCAATCTGCTGGGAAGTTTGCAAAACATCGAGTCGGCGGAAGCCGCGGGTGATGCCTACGATACGCGATCCTCGCTGGCGATGAATGGTCTGGGGACGTTGGCCGCAGCGGCCTTTGGCAGCTGCTTTCCGACGACGATCTACATCGGCCATCCCGGTTGGAAAGGATTGGGAGCGCGGGCCGGCTATTCGATCATCAACGGTGTGGCGATCACGCTGCTGTGTCTGACGGGAACGGTGGCTCTCGTGCAGTCGCTCGTGCCGATCGAGGCCGGCGTGGCGATCGTCTTGTGGATTGGGGTGGTCATCACCGCCCAGGCGTTTGTCGCCTGTCCGGCCTCGCATGCGCCGGCTGTGGCGATTGGTCTATTCCCCGCAATCGCCGCCTGGGGGTTAACCGTGGTGCAGGGAGCGTTTCTGGTTGCCAGCGGGTTGACCATGCAGCAACTCCTCGGGAAGGATTTCGCTACGCAGGTCAACGGATTCCTGTTGCATGGCCTGATTTCCATGGAACGCGGCTACATCTTCACTTGTGTGATCCTGGCAACCATCGCAGTGGAACTCATCGAGAAACGATTTCGACGGGCTGCGTGTTGGGCTGGTATCGGTGCTCTGTTCGCCCTCGTCGGGCTGACGCATGGCTACCAACTGGCAGGCAATTTTGTCGATTTTCTGTTCATCGGCAGTACGCCCATGAAAGGTGCGATGACCTATCATGCCCACGATGTCGCCATTGGTTACGCGACCATGGCGATCGCGTTGCTGTTCTTCGCCACCCGATCCGGCCAAAATGGGGCTGCTGATCAAGTTGATGCGATGGGATCGACGAAAGACAGGGCCGCCGAAGCCAATTCCCCCCCTCAATTTTAAGTAACGTTTCCCCTCACTCCGGTGAACACCCATCCGTTTGAAATCGTCAGCGATCTCCTCAGCCGAGATGTTTGAGAGAATCCGGATCGGGCCACACTCCAGAAAGAGAACCACATGCTGCTCGGTAAAGTTCAATTGGTCGATGGCGAGGTGCGGGTCGCACTCGGTGAAGAGGGTGTCTGGAAGCTGCTGGATCTGCTGCAAGTTGATCACGTCCGGTCGCTGGCCGATATCCTCCACGCCCAGGATCCCGTGGGGTTGGCGCGGTATCTGGTCGATGGCTCGATGAGTCCCGTCCCGGTGGGTGAGCTGAAGTTCCTCGCCCCCATCGATCGGCAGGAAGTCTGGGCGGCGGGTGTGACGTACCGCCGCAGCCAGGTGGCGCGGATGGAGGAATCGGAAGCGGGGGCCTCGCATTACGATAAAGTTTACACCGCGCCGCGTCCCGAGATCTTCTTCAAGGCGACACCCGCGCGCGTCTCGGGGCCGGGTCAGGCCTTGCGGGTTCGCTCGGACAGCCATTGGTCGGTCCCCGAACCGGAATTGGCTCTGGTCATTTCACCGGCTGGCAAGCTCGTCGGTTACACCGTGGGCAATGATATGTCGGCCCGCGATATCGAAGGGGAGAACCCGCTCTATCTGCCCCAGGCCAAAGTCTACAACCAGTGCTGCGGCCTCGGCCCGTGGGTGCGTCTGGCCGATTCTCCGCTGACTCTGGAGAACACGGCCGTGAAGCTCAAGATCCGTCGAGGCGGACAAGTCGTCAGTCAGGACGAAACCCATCTGGGAATGCTGAAGCGGACGTTCGAGGAATTGATCCACTGGCTCACCTTCGAGAACGACGTTCCCCAGGGTGCGTTTCTGCTCACCGGCACTGGCATCGTTCCCGACAACAACTTCACGCTCGAGAACGGGGATGAGGTCTCGATCGAGATCGAAGGGGTGGGGATGCTGGTCAATCCGATCGTGAAGGCCGCCACGTAAGTATCAAGCCAAACCCGCATGTCCTTCCGATGCCAGAGTGGGCATCACCAGAGGGACGTTCATCATTCGCGTTGACCGTGCCGTTCCCGCCTCCTCTGCGTCGAGATGTTCCGTGTCCGAAGAGACTTCCGAAAGTGGTGTCAATCTGTGGGTGGCCGAGCACTTGTCGCCGGTCGACATCTATCAGCACGGTGTGACGCAGGTGCTGCTCCACAAACAGACCGCATTTCAGGAGATTTCAATCGTCGTCAGCGAGAGCTATGGCAAGGCTCTGGTGCTGGATGGCAAGTGGCAGACCTGCACGGGGGACGAGTTCATCTACCACGAACTCATCACCCACATTCCTTGTGTGCTGCACGGCGGGCCGAAGCGGGTGCTGATCGCCGGTGGTGCCGACGGGGGGGCGGCCCGCGAGGCGCTCAAGTGGAAGTCTGTGGAAGAGGTGGTGATCGCTGATCTCGATGGCGAGGTGATCGAGGCTTGCCGTGAATTTCTGCCGGAGATCCACCAAGGATCGCTGAACGATCCGCGTGTGCGGATCGTGGTGACCGACGCGTTCGAACTGATCGAAGCCAGCACGAATTCGTTCGACGTGATCATCGCCGACCTGACGGATCCCATCGAGCGGGGACCGGCCTATCCACTCTTTACCAAAGAGTTTTTCGAACTGTGCCGGAAGGCGCTGACACCCAACGGGGTGCTGATCAATCAAGCGGGATCGATGTCGCCACCTTGGGTGAAGCTCCTGGCCCGAGTGACGAACACGATGAAATCAGTCTTTGGTCGGGCCATCGCCACCGCCGCGCCAATCCCGACTTATGGTTCGCTCTGGGGATTGACGGTCGCGCGCTCACAGCCGATCGACACGATGATCGATCCGGCGGTGGTCGACGAACTGTTATCGAAGAGCGTGAACGGTTCCCTGCGGATGTTTGATGGCCGGGCGATGTTGGCGGCTCTTCAGACACCCAGGTACGTTCGCGAGGCGATCGAGCGGGAGACGGTGGTCTATACTCTCGACAATCCACCGGCGCTGAGCGCGTCGGGGGAGAGGGTGTAGGGCACGAGAAGTGGGATGACGTGAGATGTTGAACATGGTCCGCATAGCGGACCTTACGGATGTGAGGTTTTGCGGTGGAAAAGACCAAACTGAGTGTGAACATCAACAAGGTCGCACTACTGCGAAACTCGCGGGCGTTGGGGATTCCTTCGGTGAGGAAAGCAGCGGCGCAGTGCATCGCGGCCGGTGCGGCGGGGATCACAGTGCATCCCCGGCCCGACGAGCGGCATATCCGCCGCAGCGATGTGCGGGAGTTGGCGGCCGATCTTGTGGCCCACAGCCCGCAGGTGGAGTTCAACATCGAAGGGAATCCGCTGGCGGAGGGGTTTCTCGAACTCGTCTTCGAAGTGCGGCCCGCGCAGTGCACCCTCGTGCCGGATGCTCCCGGTCAATCGACCAGCGACCACGGCTGGAACGTCATCGCCGATCGGGAGAAGTTGATTCCGATTCTTTCGCGTTTGAGAGAGCAGGGGATTCGCTCGAGTCTGTTTCTCGATCCCGATGTTTCCCAGGTGGCGGCGGCCAGGGAAGTCGGTGCCGACCGCATCGAGCTTTACACCGAACCCTACGCCTCCTCAGCGGGCACACCGGCTGGTCGAGAGATCTTGGAGCAGTACATCGCCACCGCCAGGCTGGCCCGCGAGCATGGCTTGGGGATCAATGCCGGGCACGATCTCAACCTCGACAACCTGGGAGCATTCCTGCGGGAGGTGCCGGGTGTCGAAGAGGTTTCGATCGGGCATGCCCTCGTGGCGGATGCCTTGGAGTGGGGATATGCGGCGACCGTCCGCGCTTATCTCGATGTGATCGATCGGGCCTTCGCCTGAGGAGCGGCACAGCTCGTCCTTGAAGATCGGACCTTTGTGAGATCCGGCTCGAAAAGTCCCTGTTCGGTTTTCCGAAATGTGGAGTTTTTTGAATCCCGCCAGCCAGCATGATGCGACGAAACAAGCTTCGAGTAGCGCCTGCTCTCCCGAATGACTTGTGTGAGATCTTCGATCATGAGGTTGGATTTCCCGGCCCGGCACTGTTTGATTTTGCTCTTCGCGGCCCTGTTCGTTGGCGTGATGGGTGTCGAACGGGTGCGTGGCAATCCCCCCACCTATGATAACGCGGCCGACCTTGCGGCAGTTGACGGATCCAAGAGTTCGTTATCGGCAGAGATCGACGGCAGGATCACGCCAGCCATCGGCCAAGACTCTCCACTCCCGGGGAGTTTGATTCCCCGCATAGAAGATGAAACAGTCGTGAACGGGGCGGGCTTTGTTGAGCAGACTTCTGCCGAGTTTCCCACGCTCCATTCGTTCCTCACGTCGCAACCGGCACCACCTCCCAAGCCGGGGGCACCGAAGGCCAAGCTGGCGTTTCCACCTCCTCAAGTGGTGAACCAACCAGGGCCGTGGAAGTTGCTGTTCTATGACAACGACTTCTCCATGCTCAAGAATCCGAACCATGAGTGGATGCCCGGGGAACATCTGAAGGATATGGAGGGGACGCTCTTCGGTGAGGATCTCCGCATCTCGGCTGGGGGGGAGTTGCGCTATCGCTACATCACGGAGAAGAACCGGATTCGCCGCGGCCCCGCCACGAAGGAGGATCTCAACCTGATCCGCTGGCGAAATTATCTGGACGTGCACTATAGCGACTGGTTGCGACTTTACTTGGAACAGATCGACGGTTCCGTCAGTGGGGATCGGGCTCCCCGGCAAGCCATCGACGAGAATCGATGGGATTTGACCAACGCCTTTGTGGATCTGGTGTTATTCAAGGATGACGACAGGTCGTCGATCTTCCGATATGGGCGACAGGAGCTCTTTTTCGGTCGTCAGCGATTGATCTCGCCTTTGGACTGGTCGAACACCCGGCGAACGTTCCAGGGGTTCCGCTACATGCACCAGGAGGGGGATTGGAAGCTCGATCTGTTCACCGTCAATCCCGTCAGCGCCGCCTCGGGCTTCAACAATGTGGACATCTCGGGAACGAACTTCGACAAGCCGAACTACGATGTCCAATTCAGCGGTGCGTATACGACTTACACCGGCATCGAGAACACGGTCTTCGACCTGTACTGGTTGTGGATGGACAACAGCCAGCCGAAGCCCGGCTTCGCGGATGGGAGTCGGCATCTGGTGGGGACCCGCTATGCCCAATTGATTCCGGTATCGGACGGCATCGCCCATGACGACCGGGTGTGGGATGTCGAGGTCGAAGGGGGATACCAGTTCGGCAACGATCTGGGAAAGGAAGTCCAGGCGGGTTTCGCCACGATGGTGGTGGGGCAAACCTGGAAGCGAAACCCCTGGCAACCTCGCTTCTCCGGACTGTTCTACTGGGGATCCGGCGATGAGAACCCCAATGACAATATCAACAACACGTTTTTCACCTATTTTCCGCTGGGCCACGCCTATTGGGCTCTGTCGGACAATGTCTCCGGCCAGAACCTGATCGACTATTCCCTCCAATTGGATGTGAAGCCGACCTCCAAACTGACGGCCGCCACCGCCTTCCATTGGATGCAACTCGCCAGTGGTCAAGACAGCGGTTACCAGGTGAACCAGACACCTTTCGGCGCGGCAGGAAATGGCACTGGCTTGGGGACAGCCCTCGACGTGTACGGCGTGTACAACTTCAAACCCTGGTGGGACATGCAGGCGGGTTACTCTTGGTACTGGTTCGGCAAGTTTGTCGACCGCACCATCCCACGAGGTGATTGCACCCAGTTCTACATCCAGACTTCGCTGCGGTATTGATGGGGATTTCCCAGCGAAGAGCGGCAAGTAGAAATCTCAATTCCCGTGTTTGCCATCCCTCTAAATCTGCCGAAAGACACATTTCGCAAGTTGCGCATATGCCCCATATCCCCCAGAACGAATTGACCCTTATGGCCATGTTGAGCTAGCGTCTCCCTGAAAGTTTCTTTCAAGGACGATGGGCTTGAACCGGCGTGAATTCTGGCAACTGATGGCTGTGCTCCTGATCGGGCTGATCGTCCGGATCGGGCTGGCTGTCGGTGTGGAAGAGGTGCTCAAAAAGCAGCCGGATCGCATGTTTCTGATCCCCGGCGACGCCGAGGGGTATTGGGATCTGGCGGGCGATCTCTTGAAGGGGGATCGCTACGAAATCTACGGTCGCCACGTTCTGAGAATGCCAGGATTCCCGGCTGTCGTGGCCTTGGGCCGGTCTTTGGGACACGACAGCCGCCTCGGGGTGCGGATGATCCTGGCGGTCGTGGCGGTGTTGGGCATTGGCGGTGTGTATGTGCTGGGTCTCCAGCTGTATGGTCATCGAGTCGGACTCCTGGCTGCGGCTTTCATATCGCTCTCCCCATTGCTCGCGGGATTCGGGATTCTGATCTTGAGCGAAGGGGCCTTCGCGACCACGTTGGTGTGGGCACTCGTCGCGCTGGCGGAATGGATGCACCAACTCAAGAGATCGGCGACTTGGCCAAGACTGCTGATCTCCGCGATGAACGCGGGCTTGCTCGCGGCACTCGCCATTTCGATGCGGCCCACGTGGTTCGCCTGTGCCGGACTGCTGCCGGGTCTTCTGGTGGTCTGGTGGGTCTTTACCGAACAGGAGGATCGCTGGAGGCGTTTGACCGCCGGTGTCGCTTCGGCGACTGTGATTGGTGCAACGATTCTGATCATCCTGCTGCCTTGGGCCGTTCGAAATCAGCTGGTTGCGGGAAAATTCACCTTCACGACTCTGTGGGTTGGCGCCAGTCTTTACGACGGGCTCCATCCCGGCGCGACTGGTGACAGCGACATGACATTTTTTGAAACAGACGGTCTGGCGGGTCGGCTGAGCGAAGCCGAGGTGGATGCCGAGTACCGTCGGCGAGCATGGAGCTTTGTGGCTGCGAATCCGTGGCGAACGCTCGAGTTGGCGTGGGTCAAGCAGAGTCGCTATTGGAACATCGTCCCCAACTATCCCGAATTCCGCCGCTGGTGGATCCTGCTCCCGGCGGGACTCTCGACCTTGCTGCTGTATTGCGGCACGTTGCTTGAACTCTGGTTCCGGCCGCGGAACGTGCTCGCACTGCTGCTCTGTCTGGTACCGATCCTTGCGTTCGCGTTGATCCATCTGTTGTTCGTGGGTTCGATGCGTTATCGAATGCCGGCGGAGTTTCCCCTCGCGGTGATCGCCGCCAGTGGTTGGCTCCAGCTCTACAGCCGGTTCAATGCCCAGAGAGCGATTGCGCGGGAGGGGACTCCATGCTGAGGACGCTCCGCTGGATGACGAGCATCGTGCTTCTGGTTGGCATGGCCGGTGCGGGAGGGGGTGCCGCCCTTTATTTCCGCAGCGACTCGATGCTGCGGGAGGAGGCGCTGCGGCAATTCACCCGTGCCTGCCCGGATGCGAAGATCACGCTGGATGGTGCCCGCTTCGATTTCAGCGGGCACATCCGGTTGTTCAATCTCCAGATCACCCCGCCCGGCGAAGAGTCGCCGCTGGTTGTCATTCCCGAACTCATCGTGACGCTCGACCGGGAGCAGCTTTCCGACCACCAACTGATCGTGATTGAGCAGTTGCGAGTCCTGCAACCGCACATTCATCTCAAGCGGCGGGGCGATGGCAGTTGGAATGTCGATTCGCTGGTCTTCGCCAAACAAGCGACAGCCGCGCTGCCTGAACTCTTCATCGAAAGCGGTCGCTGCGAGATCGAGCTGGAAACCGCCGTTCAAATGGCGAGTCACCATGCTGTTCAAGGAAATTCGCGTCAAGGAGATTCGCAGGAGGGATTTGCCAGTGGGCCGGTCTCCACTTCGATCGTCATCGACGACCTGGCCTGGACTTGCCTGCCGGTCTCCGCCAAGCAACTGGCGATTCGAGGCGAGGCGCGGGTGGGAGACATTGGACGACTGGTGATCGATGACGCGACGGTTTCCATCGATGAGCGGTTCTGGTCGGTGCAGGGGGAGTGGCAGGCGTTGAGATTCACGCAGGCGGCGTGGAAGTTCGCCACGGTGTTCGATCCCCGGCTGCAGCAGCAATGGGCCGAGCAGTGGGGCAAGGCGATGATCGCCCTCGATGCCCCCGCCCAGACACGCTTGCTCCCCGACATGCCGCCGGGTCAGTTGCAGGCGAATCTCTCCTTCAAGGCCTCGCAGCAATCGGCATCGAAGCCGCCCGAGTATGAAGTCCACGCCAAGATCGTCAGTGGAAGTGTGGCTCATCCCGCCATTCCCATGGCGCTGACGGGACTTTCGGGGGCTTGCGAGTTGACCCAGGATGTTGTGCGGGTGAGTTCGCTCACCGCCGCCACCGGCTTCGCCCAGTGGTCCGCGAGCGGAGAGCATCAATGGAGCACGGGGCGAACCACATTCCGTTCCGGGGTGGAAGAGCTCGAACTGACCGACGGCCTGAGACAGCGGCTCCCGCCGAGTCTTCGCAAGTGGGCGGATGAACTGCGTCTGACGGGTCTGTTCCGCGCGGAGTGCGTGTTGGACCACGAGTTGGGAGCCGCCTGGGTTCCGCGAATGACCATCTATGGCCGCGAGGGAACGTTCCGGTACGCCAAATTCCCTTATCCCGTGATGGATGTCAGCGGGCGGATCACGGTGGCGGGCACCCGGCTGGATCTCGAAGCCAAGGGGATGGCGGGGGGAGTCCCGGTCCTCTTCAAGGGGGTCGCGATGAACCCGGGTCCCATGGCGGACGCCGCGATCGAGGTTCGCACGCGTGGCATCGCCATTGATGAGACATTGAAGAGCAACGCCCCGCCGGTGATCGGCGACACCTTGAGAATGTTGCGGATGGAGGGGAAGGCCGATCTGGTGGCACGCATCATCAGACCGCCGGGGCTGGGGCGGAAATGGGAGTTCCAGCTCGCCGCCCAGGTCTTCGAGGGCCGCTTGAAATGCACCAAATTTCCCTACGAACTTCAGCAGGTCAACGGCGTCGTGACCTGGATCGACGACACCCTCGAACTCAGCAAAGTCACCGCCCAGCATGGAACGGCGACTCTTCAAGGTTCGGGGACATACAAGAAGAGGCCGGAAGGGGATCGACTGGAACTGATCGTGGCGGTCAATCAGGGGGAGTTCGACCAATCCCTGTATGATGCCTTGCCACCGCACCTGCAGGAGACTTGGCGCGAGCTCGGACCGCGCGGGCCGTTCGATACGGATCTCACTTTGGGGTGGTCTCCCGGTGGTGAGGTCGATGTCGCCATCCCCACGCTAAAGCTGCTCGGTGGCGATGCGACGCTGAAGCAGTTTCCCTATCCGATCACCGATATTCGTGGCGAACTGGCGTACCGCGCCGGTGAGCTGAATATTCTGCGACTCAGCGGTCGCCACGACGACACGACTTTCCGGCTGAAAGGGTTCGGCGAGTTCACTGGGGGGAAGTCGCGTGTGGTCTTCGAAGAGTTTTTCGCCGACGACGTGCTGGTGACGGCTGCCTTCCGCCGGGCGGTGCCGGCGTCGCTCAAGCCGACACTGGATGCGCTCAATCCCGCCGGCCCGTTCTCGGTCAACGGCCAGGTGGAGTTTGTGCAGTCCCCGCTCGACAAGTCGTCGCAGGATGTCGCCTGGAAGGTGGAGTTTGTCCTGCCGGGGAATGAACTGACCACGGGGCTCAAGCTCGAAAAGGTGTCGGGGAAGGTGCAGTGCCAAGGGACAAGCGTGGCGGGTGTGACCGAGCTGCAGGGATCGATCGACCTGGATCTGGTGCGGATCATGGGATACCAGGTGGGTGTTGTCCGCGGGCCGTTCCGCCTGGAGAACGGCGAGTTGTCGGTGGGTGCGAAGGAGTTGATCGTCAATACGGATGCCAAGCTCCCTCCCCGAAGAATACCAATCGAGGAGAGGCTGAGCGGCAAGACCTGCGATGGGGTCATCACGTTGGATGCGATGGTGTGGCTCAACCAGCCGGTGGCCGCATGGCAGATGAAATCCACCATCTCGCGGGCGAGTCTCGAACGTTATGCCCAGATGTATCTGAACGGGCAATCGAACCTGCGGGGAACCATGAACGGCTGGATGGATCTCAAAGGGCGGGCCGGGGATACCCAGACGATCATCGGGGCAGGACAACTTCAGATCAGCCCGGCGGCGATCTACGAACTTCCCATTTTCGTGCAGATGTTCCGCTCGCTCCAGCTCGATGGCAACGCCTCGAAGGCCGCCTTCGATTATGTCGATCTGAATTTCCGGGTGGCGGACGAACGCTTCAATTTCACGAGCATCGACCTCGTGGGGAGCGCCCTCAGCCTGCGGGGTCGCGGCTCGATTCGTTTCGATGGCGGGATCGTCCTCGACTTCTATTCAATGCTGGCCCGCAACCAGATCCGCATTCCCGTGATTCATGAAGTCGTGGGAGCGCTGAGTCGCGGATGGGTGGGCGTCGAAGTCCGCGGGAATGTGGGAGCTCCAGTTTCCCGTCTCAAGCCGGTTCCCGAATTCGACGATGCCATGAAGCAATTCCTGGGCGCGTTCAATCCCGCGAACGCGGTCAGGCCGCCGCCTTTGAAGACGTTCCAGCCGATTCCCTAGAACGCCGCGGAACGCCACTGGTGGGCGACCCTCGATGAATGTCGCACGATAGGAAAGGGCATGGCCGCACAAAGCCGCAGGCCATGCCACCCTCAAGAGGTATTTCCCGAGAGTGAATGACTAGGGCTTATTGCCGGGAGCGGGCGGGGCCTGTGGAGCGGCCGCTTTCTTCTGCACCCCACGGGTGTAGGCTTCGTAGCGTTCCCGATACTGCTCGGGGACGGCGGAACGGCGGCTGCCCGCCTGATCGATATCCCGCTTGGGAGTACTCGTGCCGGACGATTCGACCGACTTGCGCGACAACTTGACGGCGTCTAGCATCTCCTCGAATTGCCGCTTCCTCAAGAGATCCTCCGCCGTGGGGTTCTGTGATTTGGAGGCGTTGATCTGCTGACGCATCCGTTTGGCGAATGAACGCATCTGATCTTCATTCCAACCGAGATCCTCGAGCAATTTGGAATCGACTTCGCCGCGTTCCAACTGCTTTTCCAATTGGTCGAGGACAAGTTCAGCCGCTTCCCGCTCATGGTTGGGGTCGGCCGGTGAGTCGTTGACGGGATTGGTTCCCGCCTCACCCTCGCCAGCCGCGTTGCGAGGTTCGCCGACACCGCCTGCATTGTTGGCAGCTTCTGGGGCCACTTTGGGCCCTTTGGAAGAAGGACCGCTTGGCGGCATCTCACCACCGGCACCACCCCCCGTGCTTCCAGACGCCGGTCCGCCACTCGGCTGGCCACCACCCTGGGGGGGGCCACCGGGAGGGGCCTTTCCGGAACCTGCTCCCTGGCCGGGAGTTTTTCCCGCTCCCTCACCACCGCCAGGTGGGCCGGACTTCGGGGCACCCCCTTCTTTTCCGCCAGCTTGTGGATCCCCTCCCGATTTTTGATCAGCGCCCGGCTTCTCGCCACCCGGGGGAGCTCCCTTTTGCTCGCCGGAATTCTTCCCACCGGCGGGATCCATCCCAGGGTCTTGAGGATCACTACCTTTCTGAGCTGGTGCGGAAGATTTGTCACCTGCCGCCTCTCCACCCTTGGGAGCGCCTTCCGGGGAGTTGCCCGGTGGAGTGTCACTCGATTTGGATGCTCCCGATTTCTGGGAGCCCGCCTTTGGAGAGCCGGGCTCTGGCGAACCAGACTTCGAGGTGCCAGGCTGGCCCGCTTCTCCAGGCTTGGCCTTCTCGGAGGATGTGTCATTGCCCGCGCCTTCGGCCATGCCATCGGCTCCCTCGGGATTGGCGCTCGACTTGCCGGCTTCGCCGCTATCGGGTTTCTGGGCCTTACGATCGGCTTGAGGTTCCTTTCCTTGTTCACCTCGCATGGGTTCTCCATTTCCGGAGGGGGCTTCGCGGGGATCGTTATTGGGCCGTGGAGCACCTTGCTTGTTGGGTGAGTTCTCTGGAGGTTGACCCATGGAATCGGAAGGCTGTGCCTGTCGATCGGCTCCCGGTTCCCCTTTGGCGGGTGACGGCTCATTGCCGGTTTTTTTGGTTGGAGCTTCGCCCGGTTTGTCTTCCATCTGCTTGGCTTCCCCCGGCTTTTTGGGCGCATCGGCCGGACTGGGCGCGTCGGCTTTGGCCCGACCGGCAGGGCTGTTCTCGGGACGATCCTTGTC
>PNLE01000093.1 GCA_013822855.1 Planctomyces sp. | reverse complement strand
GGAACAGTGGCACGCCCGCTTCAGTTGGCGTGCGGCAAAAGATCAATCAGTTAAGGATAACCGGGCCAATCCCGTTTGGCGAACGGAGACCCTCAAAAATTCCGAGACGACCCGATCGAAAGGGGATCACCGAAGAGTGACGATCTTTCGCGGTTTTCCGAGCGCAGTCCAAGGGATCTGGTGGCGACGGCTTTGGAGCGAATGTTAGGATGGGAAACGATTTGCGATTCCGAAAGGAAAGTCCCGCCCGCAGTCTGATCACCAAGTTAGGCGGGACATTCCCTCCCCATCGGCCAACAGCCCGAACCGACAACCAGAGCCGACATCCGAAAGGAATATCCGATGAGCCGACAGAAACTTTCCCGTCGCACGTTTCTCGCCGCCTCGGCGGCGTTCGCGGCCCCGATGATCATTCCCGCGCGGGCCTTCGGAGCCAACGAGCGGATCGTCACGGCCCACATCGGCATCGGCGGGCAGGGAATGGGCAACCTCAACGCGTTCATGGGCAAGGGAGTGGCTCCCGCCGCCATTGTCGATGTCGATTCGAAGCGGTTGGCCGGTGCGATCAAAACCGTCACCGACAAAGGCTTCAAAGCGGATGGCTACGATGACTACCGCCGCGTGCTCGAGCGGAAGGACATCGACGCGCTCGTCGTCTCCACCCCCGATCATTGGCATGCCCTCCCCACAGTCCACGGCTGCCAGGCGGGGAAGGATGTCTACTGCGAGAAGCCGCTCACATTGACCATCGCCGAAGGCCGGCAGATGGTCGAGGCGGCCCGGGCCAACAACCGCATCGTGCAGACGGGCTCGCAGCAGCGGTCGGACGCCAAGTTCCGCAAGGCGTGCGAATTGGTTCGCAACGGGAAGATCGGCAAGGTCGAGAAGGTGCTGGTCGGGCTGGCGAAGTCGAACTTCGGCGGGCCCCCCGTCCCCGATTCCGAGCCGCCAGCCGAACTCAACTACGACATGTGGCTCGGGCCGGCACCACAGCGGCCCTACAACACCAAGCGGGTCCACTACAACTTCCGCTTCTTCTGGGATTACTCGGGCGGCCAGATGACCAACTGGGGTGCCCACCACATCGATATCGCCCACTGGGCGCTCGGCTTCGACCACACGGGGCCGGTCAGCACGGAAGGGACGGCCGAGTTCCATCCCGAGAAGTGGTTCGAAGTCTCGACGGCCTGCCGCGTCACCCATAAGTACGGCAACGGCGTCGAGATCGTCGTCGGCCAGGAGCAGAAGGACATCCCCGGCGGGACGACCTTCATCGGCGAGAAGGGGACGCTCTTCGTCAATCGCGGCGTCCTGCGTGGCACACCTGCCGAACTGATCGAGCAGGAACTTTCCAGCGGTGATGAATCGCTCTACGTCTCGGCGAACCACCACAAGAATTTCCTCGATTGCATCAAGTCCCGCGAGCTGCCGATCTGCGATGTCGAGATCGGCCACCGGACCGCGACCGTCTGCCATCTGGGGAACATCACCATCCGCCTGGGCCGCAAGATCCAGTGGGATCCCGTCAACGAAAAGGTGCTGGGCGGCGACGCGGAAGCGGAAGCCTTGGTGAACCGCCCTTATCGCGCACCGTGGTCGCTGAAGTAGAGGCAGCGAAGACGCTGTCGTCCATTGTCGGTTGTCCTTTGTCCGTTGAGTTTGATCCGTCGATCGGTTCACCCCAACCAACCACTGACAACACCCCCCCTCGTCCCAAAACGAAAACAGCCCCCGGCCTTGCGACCGGGGGCTGCTCTTGTTGTAACACTGTCAGAGTCCTGAACCTTCAGGCTTCCCTGCCGACTGCACGAGCTTTGAGACTAGTCCAGGAGGCTGAAGAGCTGACGGAATTCGCTGCTCTTACGAGCGGCTGGTGGCACTGGAGCGGGAATCGCTTCAGGAGCCATCATCGGAGCTGGGGCAGGAGCCATGGCTGGGGCGGTGCCGGGGCAAGTGCCGGGAGCACAGCTGGTCGAGCAGACCGCGTCACAGTTTCCTTCGACAACTTCGTAGCCGCAGAGTTCGAGAGCCTGCTTGGCCTGACGAACGACTGGCCGGTGGCAGTCGCCGAGGGCGTGGGTCAGGGCAGCCACGACTTCTGGCGAGCAGCAGCAGTGCTTGCGGAGCTGGTCACCGATTTCATCGGCAGCCTTCAGGCGGACGCGCTCGTCGGTGTCGTTGAGGGCGTAGATGAAGGCGCACATGATTTCAGGGCTGCAGACACAATCGTAGCGGTTGCCCAGCTTGTGGATGGCACAGCGGCGATCCTTGGCGTAGCAAGCGGTCTGAGAGGTGTAGATCAGCTTGGCCACTTCGCAAGGATCAACGCAGCACACAGGAGCGGTCGAGCAGCTCGTTGGGGCTGGTGCACAAGCCGAGGGAGCGGCACAGCCTGGGGCACAAGCAGCTGGAGCGGCACAGCCGGCAGCAACTGGAGCACAGGTCGAACCACAAGCTGGCTTGGCGCACTTGGCCTTCAAGCGGGCGAACAGACCGCAGTGCTTGATGGCTGGTGTGCAGCTGGGAGCACATGTCGCAGGAGCGCAGGTGCTAGGAGCAGGAGCGGCACAGGCCGGGGCACAGGCTGCGGGGGCAGCACAGGCTGGAGCACAAGCAGCGGGAGCGGCACAAGCTGGAGCACAGGCGGCTGGAGCTGGTGCACAGGCGGCGGGGGCGGCACAGGCTGGAGCACAAGCGGCTGGTGCAGGTGCACAAGCAGCTGGAGCGGCACAGGCAGGTGCACAGGCGGCTGGTGCTGGAGCACAAGCAGCTGGAGCGGCACAAGCTGGAGCACAAGCGGCTGGAGCTGGAGCACAGGCTGCGGGAGCAGCACAGGCGGGAGCAGCAGCAGCGGGTGCACAGCAGGTCGCTGGAGCGCAGGTGTCGCAGCAAGGTGGCTTGATGTCCGAGCACTTACGCTGGTAGACGTAAACGTTCGGCGAGCAAGGCTTGACGATCACTGGTTTGCAGCAGGCAGGCTGGCTGGTTGATGCACAACCACAAGCCTTTTCGGTGCCGCAGCCGTGGCCGCGGAACAGACCGGCTTCCGCCAGCGAGGCCATGCTCATTGCAGCAAGCATGGTTCCACAGAACTTGATCCATCGCATGAGTCTCAATCTCCTTCCCTAGGGATTTCGAAAACAGGGTCGTCCCAACCCGCGAGACAAGTGTCGGTCAGCAGTGGATTGCCAGGCGGCGATCACCTAAGGCGCCGAGCTGTGAGCTCCGCCCCGCGACCCGTGTCGCGTCACACCAACTGGATCCTTCACATGTCCGGCTGACCAGGCCCCGTACCAGTTCCCGTTCGTTGCGGGCGATCGGAAATGGCAAGGTCGCTGTCTCCCCCCGATCAGGTCCCCGCGTCACCACCCGGTGATGCGGCCTGTTCGGGCGAAGTTGCCTATTCCATCGGCCCCTCTGGAACGATCGCTTGAGTTTCCCAAACCGCTAATTGACGAAGGATTTGCGACGATTCGAGGCCTCAGATTGCCGATTGTTCCGATTCCGTAAAACAGCGTCGACTTTGCGGGCGACTGGCGTCGTTAAACTTCGCCAAATAGCCCGCGACCTTGAGGGGCATGCAAAATGGGAAAGCTGCATGCGATGAAATCTGGTGTAGCGAATGCACCCGTGGTGCCAGCTGTAGGATGGGTCCAATCCCCTTCCGGGGAGTGCTTGGAAGTCTTCCTCTTATCCGACGTGCGGGGCCTGGAAAGACCTTGCCGATTCGAGCGACGAGCCATCGGCAAGCCCTGCCGATGGCTCAGAAAAGCGGCTTCCCGCTCTCCGTGAACCGCTCCGCCAGCGACCCAACAATTCCGTAATCTTCGCGACCGAGGGCTCCCTTCCCGTCGGCAGAAGACATCGCCCAGGGATTGTCGGTGTCCCAATCCAAGCGGTGATGACCGCGTTGTTGACAACGAAGGCCTTGATGGCAACGAAGACTGTGGAGTGGCCGCGCGGAGTGACGCACAGTGAAAGAGGAGGGCCCTCTATGGCCCGAAGCTAAAGGAATGCTCGACTCGTTCGCCATCGAGCTAGCAGGGAAGAGGTGTTTGAAGCACCACGCCTTGACACTCCCTGCGGGCGAGCTAACCCAGAGTGGCGACCGACGCACTCAGATTGTGGCCGAAGAGAGTTCCTTCGGCGGGGGACGAGTAGGCGGGTTCCAGCGAGGTGGCTTCTTCTGCGATCACGCGCTTGATGTGGCGGTGGCAGGCGGTGCAGCCGCCCCCAGCTCCACAACTCGCCGTCACCTGACGAACGGTGGCCAAACCGCGATCAGCCACGGCTTCGCGCACTTGATCTTCGGTGACTCGCAGGCAATGGCACAAATACTTGCGTTTGGCCGCAGCCGCTCCGAGAAGACATGGCTCCGACGAGTAGCAGGAGACCGTAGCGCCGCACGAACCTTCCGCCTGACAATAGCCGGGACTGGGGCATTCTCCCGAGTCGGCTGAAGTGGAGTCGATGGGGTGGCAGGGTGAGACTTGGCGAAGCGTCGGCGTGCTCATGCGGCGGGCTCGGCGAAGGCAGTCATCAGTCGGCGGGTCAAAAGTTGCTAGGGGCGGCACCCGCGACTGAGATTCAGTCTCAGGTGCAGGTCAATGGAGTATTGAGAGACAACCCGCCTTCGTCAACACCTTTCTGGAGAAAACACATCGGTTGTTGTCAAAAACCTTCACATCCGAAATCGAACAGCGATCGCCGTCTACTTCCAGATCCCCGCCAGCTTGAGGAACTCGCCAATCTGAACCGGGACGACGATCGCGGCCACCACCAGGATCGCGGCCACGGCGATCCACAGCAGAATGTCCGTCGAAATCCACGGCGTCAGGGCTCGGTTCACCTTCCAATACCGGAAGTAGACGGTCGCGGCGGCGATCATCGGCAGCGTGGCCGCCTGGGCGATGCCCCCAATTTTGACCATCAGCTGCGGGTCGTGCAGCAGCAGGTAGAACGTCAGCGCCAGCACCGGGAAGAAGAGACAGAAGTTGCGAATGATCCGCACGCGGACGGCGGCGATCCCGGACGGAGCGGCCCCGGTGAGGATCACGAAATCGGCCGCCAGCCGGCTGTTGGCCGCACAGGCCAGATAGAGCGTCTTGAAGAGGACCGCGCCCGCCCCGATGAGGAACAGGATCCGCGTCCATTCGCCGAACGGGCCGACATACATCTTGGAGAGGGTGTCGATCAGCGCGGTTCCTTTCGGATGCAGCCCTTGCGGGTGGAGCACTGCCGCTCCCAGCAGGTAGAACGCCACCGTCGAGATGGTGAAGACGACCATGCTGACCCAGGCGTCAAGCTGCATCACCTGGATCCAACCCTTGGCCCGGGCCTCCCACGCAGGCGTGCCGTCGAACCGGCCGACGTAGCGGGCATAGCCCTTTTCGAGGCACCAATAGGGGTAATAGAAGAGTTCCGTCGCACCGACCCCTGTGATGCCGAAGACGGCGAAAGCGGTCATCATCCCCGTCTGGGGTATCTGGAACTCGAAGCCCTTCCGGAGATCGCCGGGCCGGATCGGGTAATCGGTCCACGCGAGAGCGATGACCGCCAGCATGGTGATCAGCGTGACGCTGACGACAATGACTGTCGTCAGCCATTCGATCCGCCGGTAGCCACCATGATAGATCAGCAGCATGGCGGTGCCGCAGGTGAGTGTGGCCCACAGGATCTCCGGCCGCGCCCGCAAGAGGCCTTCGGCGGCGGGAAGGGCGGCGATGATCGTCGTCGTCACATGCTCGGTGAAGCCGGGAAAAGTCAGCTGAAGCACCTGCCCCACGCCCCCCGTCATGCCCCCCAGTTGCATGACCGTGCAGAGCATCATCCCGAACCACCACCAGACCATCCAATGCGTCGAGAAGCCCTTGAAAGGAAGTTCATTGAGTGCTCCGAGGGTCGGCTTGCCGGAGGAGATGGCGTACCGCCCCAGTTCCACTTGCACGAAGACCTTGATGACGCAGCTGAAGAGGATCAGCCACAGGAACACGAAGCCGTTCTGGGCACCCAAAGCGGTCGTGAGGATCAGTTCGCCCGAACCGACGATCGTCCCTGCGAGAATGATCCCCGGCCCGATCTTCAGCAGCGCCGCCCCCAAGGATGCGGGCGGTTCCTGCACCTCTTCTGGCGGCAGCGCGTAGGGATCGTAAGCCACAAGTTCTTCGGACATGCTCGCTCGCCGGTTGCTGAAACGACTCGGAACCACTCGGAATGTTCCGGCAAACATAACGAGTTGTTGATGCTCGGGCGACGCCGCCGGGCTGGCCGAAGCGGGTCTTTCCCCTCTGTCGGCAAGGTGGCGCGGGCTGCCATGTCAGCGGGCGAACCTTCCACCCAGCGTCCTATTTGATGTGACTCAAGGAATCGCCGTCTCGATAAATCCGCAGGCAGCCGAAATGTCCGATGGCCAGCTTTTGCAGGAGACGCTCGCCTTCATCGCGATAGCGACCGGGGTCCAACTCGATGGCCCGCCGGAGATGCTCCCGTGCCAGAGCCGTTTGCTGGGTATCTTCGTAGAACTGCCCCAGCAGGAAGTGGCGCTGGGCGTCGGGGGCTCGTTTCAACAGTTCATTGTAGGCGAATTCCGCCGACGCGAGATGGCCCATCCTCCGTTCATTGAAGCCGACCCCCTGCCACGCCCGCAGGATCTCGGCTTCATCGGCGGGATTGCGGCTGACATTCGTCGGATCGCTGACATCCAAGGCGCGTTGATACCAATGGCTCGCGGCGCTCCATTCCCCCCGCGCTTCATGAATCGTGGCGATCAGATTGCAGGCCGCAGGCGGACAAGACCCGGCCGACATCTTTCCAAGGATCGCCAACGCTTCGTCCGTGCGGCCGAGAATCGCCAGCTTCCGCCCCCGCTCGACTCGATCCTCGAATGGGGCCGCTCCGGCAAGTGGTGCGCCCACCTCTTGGGTCAAAGCTTCGACGAGACGATCAAGCTCCCGTTCCAGGGTGAACAGCGGGCGGCCGCGCCACGCGGCCTCCGGATCCCACTTGAGAAGCCGGGCCGCCACGATCCGGGCCTCGCCCAGCCGTGAGTTGTCGACGTATTCTCCCAGACGTTTCCGCTCACTTTGAAAACGAACGCCTCCGGAAATCGACGTCGGAAGCAAGAGGATCAGTAAAGCCGGCAAAAGCCACTGCGGAGCGAGGGACTGCGGCATTGAGCTGGACGACTTGCGGGTGATCGCCAGCATGCAAAGCAGGATACCCGTGGAAAGTGACAGGGCCGCGACCGAGCGCATGGCCGTTCCGCCGTGAGGAACAAGCTCGATCAGAAAAAACGGAGCGGCAACCAGTCCCGCCCCGATCGCCCAGTCAAGGGCGGTGTGGAGACGTCCTGACAGGTACGCTGAGAGAACCAAGGCGGCGGGCAGGGCACCCACGAAATAGACAAGGGCCACATCCCCCCAGACGAACAGCGGCCAGTCGCGCCACCACAGCATGGCCAGCTGGAGTAGCCCGCCTGTGATCAGGATCGAGATCACACGCGGGTCGCCCGGCGACCCGTCGGTCGGGGAGGGCGCTTCGCTCATGGGGAGACCCCCGCCAGCCCGGACGATGCCGTCGTCGACTGTCCACCACCCTGGCGCCAGATCAAGCCGTCATAGGCGTAGTGCAGGAATGCGACGATCACGTTGATCAGCAGCCAAAGCTCGAACCAACCTTGCTCGATCATCCACCCCGCCGAACCGAGGATGACCACATAGACCGCCAAGGCGTAGCCCCAGCGCGGCGCCAGCCAACCCAGGATCCCCGTTTGTTGGCCGGGCACCTTCGACCGTTTGTCGACCGACCAGCTGACGATCGCCAGATACTCCGTCGCGTGGAAGAGCGCCGACAAGGTGGTCAGAAGCAGCACGAGGCTCAACTGCCGGGTATGCACCACCCAGAGCAGAGTGCTGTAGAGGGCGAGCACGCTCAAAAGATAAAATGTGCGGCCCGAGGGATGCGTTCCGGATTTGAAGAGTTCCCTGGCGATGAGTCCGCACGGGAGGAGGAATGCCACGATGTCCAAGGCCGCGAACCATTGATCGATGTCCGGATCCGCCCAAGTGGTTCCTGCGACACGAAAAATGACATAGAGCAGGTAGCCGCGCAGCAGCCACTTCTCCAAGAGTGCGGCTGTCCCGACAGAGGAGACCGCCGACATCCGGTCATAGACGCGGTAGATGCCATGGTGCTGGGCCGAGAAATGCCAGGCATTCCAAAGATAGTCGATGGCGAGTAGACAGGTCAGCTGGCCGGTCGTCAGTTGCACACCCAGGCAGAGGAGCACCACGCCCGCTGCCAGTCCTGAAAAGAGCCACCGCTGCCCGTGGAACCGGCGGGAATCCAGGAAGACCAGCCCCAACGTCACCCAGCGGTGCGGCGTCGTGACGAAATAAACCTGCCAGAACTGGATCTGATCCTGGCCGTTCCAGTCGAACTGGGCGGCCACGAAATACAGCGGCAACCAGGCAACGTTCGCCAGCAAGAACAGGTCGAACCAAGGCCCGACCAGCCATCCGCCGTGATTGCGGACTTGAGCGACGCGGACGGATGGTACTGGCCGTGGTAAGTACCGGCTCCGATGTCCAACGAGTTTCGATGACATGCTATGATCGGGAAGGGGGGGAAGCCAGGTCGATGGTCACATTCGGATCACCGTCCGGCAGGATCTCGACTATCACCGGTGATTCCTGGACGTGGGAGTAGATGGCGGGAATGATCTCCTCATTTCCGACACGTTTGACGATCTGCGGCTTCTGGCCGGAGGCTTTCTCCGCGTCGTCGCCCCGGTTCTCGGGTTCGTCCCAGACACTCTGGTTGACAACCACCCGGAAAGTCCCTGACATGCAGCCGTCGCCGTCGCCGTAGGTTGACAGGACGTAGCGTCCCTCGGAATCGATGGTTCCTCCCGCCCCCTTGCCCTGCTGGGAATTGACGGGCAGGAAGGCGATCGAACCTCCGCCACGCATGGGGTTCCCGTTGAGGAGCACCACGCCCCGAACCTCGCGGACGGCGACGCGACCCCTGTCGCCGCAACCAGCCATGAGGCAGGACAACATCAATAGCGAACCCAGGCGTCCGACGACGCGCGTCCCGATCGTCATGTCAAGAACCTCGAATCGTCGACAGGGGTCGACGGGAAAAAAGACCCGGTGATTTCCCTCGGAGCGGTCGGCGATCCGGAGATGAACCGCCATTGAGGCCGCTGGCAAGCTTCGTAGGGATGTACATAGATCGCACCCGAAAAGCGTCATTTCAGTCGGAGCCGGGTGGTGCTCGTTTTAAAACTCTTCAAGGATTTCGTTGCCGCCGCGCGTGCCCAACCCCTGCCAGATAACGAGGCTCATGTTCTCGGAGAAGAACCGCACGCTGCCATCGGCCATCGCACCGTGGACACCGCCCGTGTGATAGCTTCTCGCGGCGGCATGCATGGCCGTGTAGGGGCTGCCGATCTGGACGCAGGGCATCCCCTCGGAGGGCATGGTGCGGCATCCCCAGACACCGTCGGGAACCGCGCTGTTGGGGCTGTTCTGGGTGTTGAAGACGCTCGCCCCGGTGACGCCGTAGGCCCAGGTTCCGCGTGTGTCGGCCGTCGACGGCCCGCTCGGGCTGGGGGTGCGGTACTTCAATTCGCTCAAGGCGATCGTGTTGGAAGAACCATCGGTCAAGTCCCGCATATTCAGCCGGGAATTGTTGCCGAAGACACCGCCGATGGTGGAGTCGGTCGTGCTCACGCGGCCGTATCCGCCGCGGCCGTAGCACGCGGCGTAGTTCCCACGGCTGAGATCTTCCTGATTGGTTCCATTCGACAGCCGTTCGTCGGTGAGGGGATGCGAAGGGCAGCCCGTCATCGGCAAGGGGTCGCGACCAACGGTGATCCCCTGGTTGACATACACCCCGTTGCCGAACCAGTCGACAGTTTCTGGCCGCTCGTTCGCGATTTTTGAGTATCCCTGAAAGTGGGCGGCTTGATCCAAATGAGGGAGCACGAGCACCAGCCAGTTCCCCATGATGCCCGCGCCGCCGCCGCCATTGCGTCCGTTGGGATCATCCCCCAAAGGATTGATCGCCCCCGGAGGGAAAACCTGGGTGGAGTCGTGATAGTTGTGCAACGCCAACGCGAGCTGCTTCAGGTTGTTGCGGCACTGGGTCCGCCGGGCGGCCTCGCGGGCTTGTTGGACAGCGGGGAGCAGGAGGGCGATCAGGACCGCGATGATCGCGATCACCACCAACAGTTCGATCAAAGTAAAACCTGGACGCTTCATGAATATTCTCCTTGAATGGAGGTGACAATATTGAACAATGACTCCGCCGCCCTATCTAAATCGTTGATAGTCGACGATGGGGAGATGGGCCGTTGATGGTCTCGATACAACATGAAGGCGTGTCGGTCTGTTTCCGGATCATCGAGACGCGTGGTCGCTCAGGAAGCCTTCACGGGGGAGAGCGCCATGGCGAACTGGTTTTGGAGGGATTCATTGCGCTGTTTGAGCACGGGTGAGTAATCGAAGGTTTGGACGGTTCCGTCGGGACGGAACTCGAGCAGCCTCAACCAGCCATCGCCACCGTTGGGCCGCATCTGGTAGTTCACCAGCACCTGATGGACGTCGCGTCCCGCAGGTGTTTGGCTGACAAGTTTCCCCAAGCCGTCGTTCAGAACATGGCCGTTGAGCGTGAGGATGAAATTCTCGTGGCGGCTGACGAGGTTGTCCCACAACTCCGTCCCGTCCATCACGTCGTCCCCCGTCGCCTTCGCCAAGGCGTAGGCATGGGGGTTCCAACTCTGCTTGCCGCCCCGCGACTTCCAGTCGTAGCGGCTGTCGTCGAAGTACATGTAGGCATGGGTGATCAGGATGATCTCGTGGTCGGCATGCTTCGCCGCGACTTCGTTAGCCCAGCGGACGACATCCTTTCGCGGTCCGAACTCGAGGCCTAGAACCAGGAATTTCCGGCCGGCGACTTCAAACCGGTGGAAGCTGTTTTCCATTCGCGCCGGCTCTTTGTCGTAGACTCCGCCGAACGAGGCGAGATTCTCGAAATCGGCCTTCGGGAAGTACTCGGAGAAGAGTGTCGTGCGGTCGACGGCACGACCCCCGGCGCTGTAGTCGTGATTCCCCGGCACCATGAAATAGGGAACCGTGCCGTCGAGCTGCCGCATCGCCGCCCGGGCACGTTCCCACTCGACGGGGGCACTGGTGTTCGTCACATCTCCTAGATGCAATGCACACACGATCCGCCGGCTTTCCACGTGGTCCGCAATCCATCGTGTCTGGGCCAGGAACGTTTCCGGGTGATGCTGCGAATAGTTCTGCGTGTCGGGCAGCACGACCATCGTGAACGATCCCTCCCGGGGCAGGGGTGGTTCTCCATCCGCCAATACGGCGTCGACATAACCCTGCTTCGCGTGGGCCGGTGTGGGTGAGGTCGCCAGTCCGCCCAGGAGTAAACCGGCGGAGAAGGTCTGCAGCATTCCACGACGGGTAGTTTGAACCATGAGGGTGCCATCTCCTTGCATCATGAAAAAAAACTGAGCGCCGGCAGGGCATCTGCCGCACATTTTTTTTGTCGTTCAGCCGCTGCCGGGCCGGTTGCGAACAGATCGGCGAAACGTCTCGCGGATCCATCGAAGATTCTCGAAGCGTCGGATCCGGGCGGGAGATCTGGCCACTGATGAGGTGCTGTCGCCTTGGCTGGATAAAGGGGGGGAACCTACCGCGAGCAGGTTGGTCGACACCCATGTGGATACCGTATCCACACCTCGGAGGAGTGACAACCGAATTATTGTCTACGCTAGAAAACTCGCTGTTTCTTCATGGAATCTTTAGTTCAATCCAATGTGGCCCACTGGTCGCACACCTGTGTTCTGATGCGGAGGCGGTCTTGACGTATTCAATATGGATATTCGAGCCGCTTCAGTTTGGACGCGGTTTGAGGGATGCTCGCCCCCTGCGGGTTGCCGGGTAGGTGGACAAGTTGTTCGTGTGGGGGGCGAGGGATAGACTCATTTCCCAGGCGGCAGATGTCCCCGAGATATGTGGTTGCCCACCCGCGTGTCGCGACTCCGGGAATCCCTTCAACGGCCGCTCAACCCAGGCCCGGTCTCCGTTCTTGGAAGAACTTCCATGAATTCAATCAAGAACATCGCCGCCAACGAGTCGTGGCGGAAACGCTTCCGCGATCTCAAGGACGAATTGACCGCCTCGGAGCAGCGGGCCGGGGAGTACTTCGAGAAGAACGCCCAGGCGGTCTATCTGTCGATCAGCGAGGTCGTGGCCGACAGCGGGATCGGCTACGGCTCGATCGTGCGGTTCTGCCAGAAGCTCGGCTACAAGGGGTTTCAAGAGTTCAAGCTGTTGTTCGCAGCGGACAGCGCCGTCAACGCCGCAGGACTTGCGGGCGATTCCGGTGTGCGGGAAGTCAACGAGGTGAAGCTTCGGCTCAAGCGCGAACTCAACGAAACCATGCGGTTCCTCGACCACTCGCATGTCGAGGAGGTTGCCAAGCTGTTGCTGGCCAGCCGGTCGGTGCTGGTGGTCGGCGTGGCGAGCTCCGCTCCACTAGTGCTGAGCCTGGTGTGGAAACTCAACCGCATCGGCCTCGACGCGAGGGCCTCGACGGAGGGCTACGTCATGGCGATCCAAGCCACGCTTTTGAACAGGTCTGATGTCCTCTTCGCAGTCAGCGCCTCGGGGGCCACGAAGGACATTCTCCACACTGTCGATGTTGCCGGCTCGCGCGGAGCCAGGATTGTCGCGTTGACGAACTTTGGCAGTTCCCCTTTGAGCCAGAAGGCGGAACTCACGCTATTCACCACATCCAGCCGTGATCCGCTCAAGGCGGAGATCCCGTCGATCATCGCGGGCGAGGCGGTCGCGGAGATCCTCTTGGATTGCCTGCTCACGCTGGCCCCCGAGCGGCGGGAGCATGTGATTCAATCCTCCAAGGCCGTTTCGAATCGAAAGATTTGATTCGAATCGCAACTTTAATGATGCGTTGAGAAATCGCAAAGACATGCCCGCACAAGACTGCTGAGCAGGCCACCCCGGGCGACGAAGGCAGGAGTCGCTATTGCACGGTCGCGGCGGCTTTCAGTTGGGCGATGTCGACCTTGGTTATCTGCCGAAGGGCCTGCATCACGGGGCCGGCGGTGAGGGGATTCGACACCAGTTCCGGCAGGATCCGGGGGACGATTTGCCACGTCAGGCCGTACTTGTCCTTGATCCAGCCGCATTGACCCGGGCCGGCGCCCTCCGAGAGTCGTTCCCAGTAATAATCGATTTCGGCTTGATCCTCGCAATCGACGCAGAGCGAGATCGCCTCGGTGAATTGGGAGGGCGATCCGCCATTGAGGGCGATGTACGGCACACCCGCGAGCGTGAATTCCACAATCATGGGCGTCCCGACCGGCAGCGGCGAACCGGCGGGGCTGAGGACCACACGGTCGATCGAGGAGTCGGGGAAGATCGAGGTGTAGAAGCGGGCCGCTTCTTCTGCTGCCAGGGTTTCGAACCACAGGAACGTCGTGACTTTGGAACGGGTCATGGGAATGGCCTTGAACAGTTGGAATGTGTGGGTCGGCACGAAGTGGTCGAGTGATGCAGCCTCCCATCGACGGCAAAGTGACTTCCCTGTGCAATCTGGCCGCTAATTTTCATCGAGGGCATTTTACGCGCAGGCGAAGGTTGATATATTCGTTGGTGTTACGGAAGAGGGTGTGATCCATTTGCCGAAGGGTTGCCGAACGGTCTCGACCAATTGGCTGGGTCCTCGCGCCTCATCATCTTCCGTGTCGCCGCCGCTCACTCGCCACAGCCGCTCTGGAAGACACGTTTCCCACGACCCGGTGTCAGGTCCCCAACAACCAAGAGGAATCTCCATGCGAAACCCGAATGTCCCTCCCGCCGCGAATCACTCGAGCCGGCGCGAGTTCCTCAAGCAGACCGGTGCGATCGGTGCGGCACTTTACGTCGGTTCGAAGAGCGTCCTGGCCCAGGAAGCCGAACGTTCCGCGAACAACGAGATTCGCTTCGCCTGCGTCGGCGTCGAAGGCAAGGGGTCGAGCGATCGCGATGACGCCGGTCGTCACGGCAAGATCGTCGCCCTGTGCGATGTCGACACCGACCGCCTCGAGAAGGCCGCCGCCCGTTATCCGCAGGCCAAGAAGTACACCGACTTCCGCAAGATGTTCGACGAGATGTCCAAGGACATCGACGCCGTGACGGTCAGCACGCCCGACCACACACATGCCGTCTCGGCGGTGCGTGCCTTGCGCGAAGGGAAGCACGTCTTTTGCCAGAAGCCGCTGACCTACACCATCGAGGAAGCCCGCCTGCTCCACCAGCTGGCCACGGAGAAGAAGCTCTGCACCCAGATGGGCAACCAGGGGACAGCCACAGGCGGACTGCGTGAGGCCGTGCAGATCATCCGCAAGGGGGATCTCGGCGCGGTGAAGGAAGTCCACATCTGGACGAACCGCCCCATTTGGCCGCAAGGTCTGGGACGTCCTACCGCCGTGGAAACCGCGCCGAAGACGCTCGACTGGGATCTGTGGCTCGGCCCCGCACCCGAGCGTCCCTACAACTCGGCCTACGCCCCGTTCAAATGGCGCGGCTGGCTCGATTTCGGCACCGGGGCCTTGGGCGACATGGCCTGCCACACGATGAACATGTCGGTGATGGCCCTCGACCTGTTTGACCCGGTCTCGGTCGTGGCCGAATCCTCGGGGATCATCGAGAACGAATCGTATCCCAAGAACTCGAAGATCACTTACAAGTTCAAGGCCAACGACAAGCGCGGCCCGGTGACGCTCTACTGGTACGATGGCGGCAACCGTCCCGACCCCGCACTTATGCCCGGCGTGAAGCAGGGAGCCAGCGGTTCGCTCGTCATCGGCGAGAAGGGGAGCATCTTCTCCGACAACGACTACCACGGCACCTACACGCTGCTCCCCTCCGAGCAGTGGAAGGAATACGTGAAGCCGGAATACAAGGTCTCGCCCGGCCACTTCAAGGAGTTCGCCGACGCGATCAAGGAAAACAAGCCCGAGCTGGCCATGTCGAACTTCGACTATGCCTGCCGCCTGACCGAAACCGTCCTCCTCGGCAACGTCGCCCTGCGGGCCGGCAAGGAGATCGAATGGGACGGCGTCAACATGAAGGTGACCAACCTCCCAGAAGCCAACAAGTTCCTGACCCGCGAATACCGCAAGGGCTGGGAACTCGTCTGAACGCCTGAATAATCGCCACCTCGTTTCCCCGCGTTCGCTTTGAAAGCGGGGTCTTTGGCTGGCAGGTCGATGCCACAGCAAGCCCGGTTTCCGCAACGGAAGCCGGGCTTGCTTCATGTGGGGCGTGTTGCGTGACACCAAGTCCAATCAATAAACCGCCCAACCCGGCGGAGTGATCTCTTGCGATCCGATCAACCCAGCCGCTTCGCGCCATGGGCCAAGTCGGACAGCAGATTCTTGAGTTTCATCGGATCGACCGGTTTGACCATGTGGAGGTCGAAGCCGGCATCGTGCGTGCGTTGGCGGTCTTCTTCCTGGCCCCAGCCGGTTTGCGCGATGATGAACACCTTCCTCCCCGCCGATTGCTCCCGGATGCGGCGGCAGGCTTCGTAGCCGTTGAGCTTCGGCAGGCCGATGTCCAGGAGGATCACATCGGGCTGGAACGTGTCCGCCGTCGAGACGGCCTCTTGCCCGTCATAAGCGGTGCGGATGGTGTTCCCCATGATTTTCAGCATCATGGCCAGACTGTCGGCACTGTCCCGGTTGTCGTCCACAATGAGGATGCGAAGCGACAATTTCGGGAGCGGGGAGCTTTCCACCCGGCCCGGCGCGGGGGTGGCGGAGGCCTCCTGCATCACCGGCAAAAACACATGGAATTCGCTACCCCGTCCCGGTCCCTCGCTGCGGGCCTCCACGCGACCCCCGTGCATTTCGACCAGCCGGCGGACAAGTGTCAGTCCGATGCCCAGCCCCCCCTGCGATTTTTCGAGGGAACGGTCGACCTGCGAAAACAAATCGAATATGCGGGGAAGGTGTTCCGCGTCGATCCCGATCCCCTCATCCAGCACCGACACCAGGACTTCGCTTCCTTGCCGCTCGACATGGAGCAGGATGTTTCCACCCCGCTCGCTGTACTTGGCGGCGTTGTTGAGCAGGTTGAGGAAGACCTGCGCCAGCCGGGTGAAGTCGGCCACGACATGGATGGGATCACCCGGCTGGTTGACGGTCAGCTCGTGGCCCATTTGATCGATGAGTGGCCGACTCGTCTCGACGGCGCTCTCCACCACCTTCGCGAGCACCACCTTTTCCAGCTTGAGTTCCAGTTTGCCCCGGCTGATGCGGCTGACATCCATCAGGTCGTCGACCAACCGGACCATCTGGTCGAGCTGCCGCTCCATCATCGACCGGGAGCGCTCGACCTCCTCTTCGTTGTCCTTCGCCAGCCGCATGACCTGCAGGCCGTTGCGGATCGGAGCCAGAGGGTTGCGCAGCTCGTGGGCCAGCATGGCCAGGAACTCGTCCTTGCGGCGATCGCCCTCGGACAGGTCCGCCGCCAACTGCCGCAGATCGTCCTCCATGCGCTTGCGCTCGGTGATGTCGTTGAACAACACCGCGACCTTGCGATTCGCCGCTCCGCCGAAGCGGAAGGCGTAGACATCGAACCAGCGGTCCTCCATGGCCTTGGCGTGGTTCACAAACCGGATCGGTTCGCCGGTCACGGCGACCTTGCCGTAGATGTCGAACCAGTGGGCGTCATGATCGGGCACCAATTCCCGTACGCGTTTTCCCGCGGCGTCCGCGAGACCCGTGTGCTTCTCGAACGCGGGGTTGGTTTCGACGAAGCGGTAATCCGTGGGACTGCCTGCGGCGTCGAAGATCATCTCGATGACGCAGAACCCCTCGTCCATCGAGTTGAACAACGTGCGGAACCGCTCCTCGCTCTGCCGAAGACGACCTTCGGTCTGCTTGCGGTCGACAAACTGAGCAATGACATCCGCCAGCGGTTCGAGTTCCGTCAGCACACCTTCGGAAAGGGGCCGTCTGGCGAACATTGCCACGACGCCCACGACCCTGTCGGCGACGATGAGCGGGTAGCCCGCGAAGGCGACCATGCCCATCTCCTTGGCCCAGTCGGGGTCGCTTACCTCGGGATCGTCGGACACGGAGTTGGAGAGATGGGGCTGGCGCAGGCTGGCGATCCGTCCGATCTTGAATTGCCCGACCGGAACCCGGCTGTGCGGCCCGTCGAGGTGCGTGGAGAGCCCCGCGCTGGCCTGCAATTCCAGAACGGGCGTCTCCCCGTTCAGGTGGTCGTGTTCCAGTTCGTCCAGCGTCCAAATGCGGGCGAAGGCCACGTCGAGATGCCTCACAAGGGCCTCGCAGGCGTGCTTCAAAGCCACCGCAGTGGATCGGTCGGCGGTCAATGCCGTGCCGACGTCGGCACGCAGTTCGAACAGCCGGGCACGTTCCGCGCGGGCGTCCTCTTCCCGTTTGCGCTCGGTGACATCCCGGAAGACAAGGACACAGCCGACGATCTCGCCATCCTGGCAGCGGATCGGGGCGGCGCTGTCGTCGATGGGACGCTCGGTTCCGTCGCGGGCGATCAGGATCGTATGGTTCGCCAGTCCGACGATGATCCCTTCCCGCAGGGCTCGCAGGGCCGGATTCTCCACCGGTTGGCGGGTGGATTCGTTGACGATGTGGAAGACCGTCGTCAGCGGCACGCCCACAGCGTCGGCGTTCGTCCAACCAGTGAGGGATTCCGACACCGCGTTGAGGTACGTGACATTGCCTTCACGATCGGTCGAGATCACCCCGTCACCGATGCTGGCGAGAGTCGTCCG